>JAEXXY010000337.1 GCA_023451855.1 Actinomycetes bacterium | reverse complement strand
CCTTCATCCTGCCCTGTCGGGTGTCGGCCCGTGGGCGTCCCACTCCGCGGACCACCCGGTGTCGGCAGCGTCGTCGGGCTCTTCGCCTCGTTACCCTCGTGCCGTGGTCACGGGGTCCGGGGAGGGGATCGGGGCGGGGGAGCGCGCGCCGCGGCCCCGGCGCCGGGACGTGCCCCGGCTCATGGTGGTCCTCGGCCTCGCGTGGCTCGTGGTGCCGCTCGTGCTCTTCCTGCTGGCCCGCGACGCGTTGCTCGCCGGCCACCCTGCGCACCTCGTGGCGCTCGCCGTGACGGGCCTCGTCGGGGTCGTGCTGCTCGTCCTGTCACGCGGTCACGACGACGAACACCCGACCTACCGGCGTCGCTGGGGCATCGTCCTCGGCGGCTTCGTCGGCGTCCTCGTCAGCGCCGCGGTGCTCGGCGGGCTCGTCTGGCTCCAGCCGTTCCCCGCCACCGCTGCAGGAACCTCGGCGATGGTCGGGGGGCTCGACGTCCAGGTGGTCGACGCGCCGTCCGGGATCGTTCTCTCGCCGCGCGACCAGAGCCCGACGCGCGGGCTCGTCTTCCAACCCGGCGCCCGCATCGACCCGCGCGCCTACGCCGCGATCCTCACCGACGTCAGCCGGGCGGGCTACCTCGTCGTCGTCGTCAAGCAGCCCTTCGAGATCGGGCTGCTCGCGACGGGCGCGCCGGCGAACGTCATGGCCCGCCATCCCGAGGTGACCCGGTGGGCGGTCGGGGGTCACAGCCTCGGCGGCGTGGCGGCGGCCGACTACGCGGCGTCCGACTCCGCACGCGTCGACGGCCTCGTGCTCTGGGCGTCCTACCCGGTGGGCTCCCTCGCGGCCCGCACCGACCTCGCCGTGGCGTCGGTCAGCGGCAGCCGCGACGGGTTCACCACTATCGACGAGGTCGCCGCGAGCCGTGCCCTGCTGCCGGCCTCAACGACGTTCACCGTCGTCGACGGCGCCGTGCACTCCTCGTTCGGCGACTACGGCACCCAGCACGGCGACGGCACGCCGACCGTCGACCACGCCGAGGCGCAGCGACAGGTGGTCGCCGCGACGGTGGCCCTGCTCGCCCGGATGTGACCGCGCGTCCCAGAGCGGCGGCGGCGAGCCGGACTCAGAAGTACCAGGGGAACGGGGTCCAGTCGGGGTCGCGCTTCTCGAGGAACTGGTCGCGGCCCTCGACGGCCTCGTCGGTCATGTAGGCCAGGCGGGTGGCCTCGCCGGCGAAGACCTGCTGGCCCATCAGCCCGTCGTCGGTGAGGTTGAAGGCGAACTTCAGCATCCGCTGGGCCTGCGGACTCTTGCCCATGATCTCGCTCGCCACCTGCAGCGCCTCGGCCTCGAGGTCCGCGTGGTCGGCGACGATGTTGACCGCCCCCATCCGGTGCATGTCCTCGGCCGAGTAGGTACGGCCCAGGAAGAAGATCTCCCGCGCGAACTTCTGGCCGACCATCTTGGCGAGGTAGGCGCTGCCGTAGCCGGCGTCGAAGCTGCCCACGTCGGCGTCGGTCTGCTTGAACCGGGCGTGCTCGCGGCTGGCGATGGTGAGGTCGCAGACGACGTGCAGCGAGTGACCGCCGCCGGCCGCCCAGCCGTTCACGACGGCGACGACGACCTTGGGCATGGTGCGGATGAGCCGCTGCACCTCGAGGATGTGCAGGCGCCCGCCCTGGGCCTTGACCCGCGCCTCGTCGACGGTGTCGGCGGTGTCGCCCTCGGCGTACTGGTAGCCCGAACGGCCGCGGATGCGCTGGTCGCCGCCGGAGCAGAACGCCCACTTGCCGTCCTTGGGGCTCGGACCGTTGCCGGTGATGAGGACGACGCCCACGTCAGGGGTCATCCGGGCGTGGTCGAGCACGCGGTAGAGCTCGTCGACGGTGTGCGGGCGGAAGGCGTTGAGCACCTCCGGGCGGTCGAAGGCGATGCGCACCACACCCGACTCGGGCCGCGGCCGCCCCTGCACGTGGCGGCGCCGGTGGTAGGTGACGTCGGTGAGGTCGAAGCCCGGCACGACCTCCCACTCGGCGGGGTCGAAGGTCTCGGACACGCTCTCGGGGCTCGCGCTGCTCACGGGGCGACTGTAACGGGGCGCCCGTCGACGGGTGGCTAGGGTCGGTTCCATGCCGATCCCCCCGTACGTGGCCCACCTCCGCACGATGATCGGCACCGAGCTGATGTGGATGCCGGGCGTCACGGCCGTCGTGCTGCGCGACGCCCCGGGCGGGGGCGCGCAGGAGGTGCTGCTCGTCCGTCGGTCCGACAGCGGCGAGTGGACGCCGGTGACCGGCATCGTCGACCCGGGGGAGGACCCGCACGTCACGGCGGTGCGTGAGGTGCTCGAGGAGGCCTGCGTCGTCGCCGAGGTCGAGCGGCTCGTGTGGGTGTCGGTGTCGGGCCTCGTGACGCACGCCAACGGCGACCTCGCCCAGTACCTCGACCACACCTTCCGGTGCCGTTGGGTGTCGGGCGACCCGCGCCCGGGCGACGACGAGTCGACCGACGCGGGGTGGTTCCCGCTCGACGGGCTGCCGGAGATGGGGCTGCTGCACCGTGAGCGGATCGCCACCGCGGTCCAGAACCCGCCGGACGTGCGGCTCGGGCGCCACTGAGGGCGACCCGCCGGGCTCGGCACCCGTGACACCTGTCAGGGGGAGGACCTGACAGAGCGCGCAGGGCGCCGGCGGGTTCCCGGCCTACCGTCGAGGTGTCAGGTCGCGGCGCCCGCCACGACCGGTCCCCGAGGAGGCAGTCGTGTTCGCACCGCGCGCGCTCATCGCCGCCGGCATCGCCCTCATCGCCGTGTCGCTCGGCGCTTCCGGGCACGGGCTGTGGTGGCTCGTCGGGCTCGTGTTCGTGCTCGGCCACCGCGGCCGCCGCTGGGACGCGTGCGGCCACCAAGGCCACCACGACCGCCGTGACCGACGAGCGCTGCACGACCGCGAGCAGCGCGCCGGCGACCCTCCGGTCGCGCAGCCGGACCCGACGCACGACCGGCACGAGGCCTTCCCGCAGCACTGACGCCCCCGACCCGGTCGGCGATGATGGGGGCATGACGCCACTGCCTCCGGTCGACGCGCTCCTCGCTGCCGCCCACGTCGTCGCCCTGCCGATGCGGGTGCGCTTCCGCGGCGTCGACGTGCGCGAGGCCGTCGTCTTCGAGGGCCCTTCGGGCTGGGGCGAGTTCGCGCCGTTCGCGGAGTACGACGACGCCGAGGCCTCCCGCTGGCTCACCGCTGGGGTGGAGGCCGCCTACGGCTCGTGGCCCGCCCCGTTGCGTCCGGCGGTTCCGGTCAACGCGACGGTGCCGGCGGTCGGGCCCGAGCGCGTCGACGAGGTGCTGGCCCGCTTCGACGGCTGCACCACGGCCAAGGTCAAGGTCGCCGAGCGGGGGCAGCGTCTCGAGGACGACATCGCCCGGGTGGCCGCGGTCCGCGACGCGTTGGGCGCCCGGGCGCGGGTTCGGGTCGACGCCAACGGCGCCTGGGACCTCGACACCGCGGTCGAGGCCCTGACGCGTCTGGCGCCGTACGACCTCGAGTACGCCGAGCAGCCGTGCGCCTCGGTCGAGGACCTCGCCCGACTACGGGTGGCGTTGGCGCGCAACAGGATCGACGTCCCGGTGGCCGCCGACGAGTCGATCCGCAAGGCCGAGGACCCGCTGCGGGTCGCCCGGCTGAAGGCGGCCGACGTCGTCGTCGTCAAGGTGGCACCGCTCGGCGGGGTGACCCGCGCGCTCGAGGTCGTCGACGCGTGCGGCCTGCCGGCCGTCGTCAGCTCGGCGCTCGACACGAGCGTCGGCATCGCGGCCGGAGTCGCGCTCGCGCGTGCCCTCCCGACGCTCGACCACGCGTGCGGCCTCGGCACCGTCGGCCTCTTCGAGCACGACGTCACGGCCGATCCCCTGCGACCTCGGGCGGGCCTGCTCGACGGCTCGCGTCCGGCTCCCGACGCCGCGGCGCTCGCAGCCCTCGCCGCCCCCGCCGACCGCCGCGCCTGGTGGCTCGACCGGCTCCGACGCTGCCACGCACTGCTCGACCGCGAGGCGGTCGCATGATCAAGGCCTGCCTCAACGGCGACCGCCACCCGCAGGCACGGCCCCGGGTGCCGGTGACCCCCGACGAGCTCGCGCAGGCCGCGGCCGACGCGGTCGACGCCGGCGCCTTCATGGTCCACGTGCACCCGCGCGGCGACGACGGCCTCGAGACGCTCGAGACGCGTCACGTGGTCGAGGCGGTGACGGCGATCCGCGCCCGCACGCCCGGGCTGCGGGTCGGCGTCTCGACCCGCGCCGGCATCCTGAACGCGCAGCGGCGGACTCTGGCACACGTGTCGGAGTGGCCCTCGCCCGACCTCGGCGGCCCCGACTGCGCGAGCGTCAACTGGCACGAGCCCGGCGCCGTCGAGCTCGCAGAGGCCTTGCGCGAGAAGGCGATCGGCGTCGAGGCGGGTATCTGGACGCCACGCGCCGCCACGGCGTTCGTCTCGACCAACTGGCCGTGGCAGGTCGAGCGCGTCCTCGTGGAGACGATCCCCGGGGTCACGCCCGGCTCGGACGGTGCCTGGGCGGCCGAGCGCATCCTCGCCGCGCTCGGGATGTCGGCCGCGCCGGTGCTCGTCCACGGCGAGGGACGCTGGGCCTGGCCGGTGCTGCGGTGGGCCCAGGCGTCCGGCTACGACGTGCGCATCGGGCTCGAGGACACCTCGGTGC
>JAEXXY010000284.1 GCA_023451855.1 Actinomycetes bacterium | reverse complement strand
AGACCTCCCCTTGATGGAACGGAACCGTCAGACAGCTCCACTCCACACCGGGAGGTCTTCATCTGTCACGAGGTCAGATCGTGTCGTCGCACTGACTCGACCAACGTGACTGGGCATCACAACTAGCCGAGAAACGCATGGGTAGTTGACCGACGTCCGATCATGCCGCCTCCGGAACGCGACGAACCTGCTATTCGCTAGGTGGCAGATCCCGAGTCGCTGTCTCGATGAACCTCGACAGCACCTCCATGGGGATGTCGATTGCCCGGTGAGCAGAGAACGTGAACATTCGATCCACGTCCGACCAGAAGATCTCGAGTGCAGGCCCAGGCCCTCGTGCCTGGTCGAGATCTGTGAGCTCCAGGGCCATGCCGTCACGTTCGACATCCGACGCCATCAGCACCTCAAACCGGCGTCCGTTTGCTTCCCATGCGTCCACCCGAGCAGCATGCACCACGATGCACGCTCATGCCGCTGTCTGCGCGTGGAGCAGGCATCGGAACGGAGCGCTCGACTCCTACTGAGCCGGCCGGAGGCCCCAGCGACTGGCACGGTCGAATCGTCCTGCCCCGATATCCTCCGTGAGCTGCTGGACGCGGTGCTTGGGATCGACTCCTGGCGGAAGCAGCTCCTTGTAGACGACCTGACGTCCCAAGTTGAGAGTGCCCTCGGGCATCAGCAGGACGCCCACCTTGTACCTGTCCTGCCGGTCCTGCAACGCGAAGAAGGGGAAGGCCAACGGCGCCAAAAGAAGCGTCTCGATACCACCACCGGAGAGGGCGCCCCGCAGCGACGATCCACGTTTCACCGAGCGGACTTGGTAACGCAGACCATCCGCTCGACGCTGACTTGGTGTCTCATCTGCTCCGCCCCGCTCAGGGCCCCGCGGGTCCCGCCCGTGCATCTGTGCCAGCGCATTGTGTACGTCGCCAGACCGGCCCGTCCAGACGCATGCTCATGCCGCGACCAGCGCGCTCGTGCCGATGATGGAACGAGTGCCGTGCTCGCCCTGGCTCCCGACCAGTTTCATGGCGGTGGCCCGGGGCGTACCTTTTTGAGATCGCTGATATCGGGTACGTCCCCAAGGTCGGTGTCTCGGGGCTCTGACGTCAGACCGGTCCCATCCCCCTCCCAAGGAGTTCGTGATGAGCGAAACCTACGGCGACACGCAGACGACCAGCAGCGGCGAGGGCGCGGTGTCGCCTCTCGTCACCGACCAGGGCAAGACCACGATCGCCGAGACGGTGGTAGCCAAGATCGCCGGCATCGCGGCCCGTGAGGTCTCCGGCGTCCACGCGCTGGGCGGCGGCGCGGCGCGGGCCGTGGGGGCGTTGCGAGAGCGCATCCCCGGCAGCCGCACCAACCACTCGATGGGCGTCTCCGTTGAGGTTGGCGAGCGTCAGGCGGCGGTCGACCTCCAGCTCGTGGCCGAGTACGGCGTCTCGATCGCCGACCTCGCCCGCGGCATCCGACGCAACGTCATCGACGCCGTCGAGCGCATGACCAGCCTCGAGGTGGTCGAGGTCAACATCGAGGTCCAGGACGTGTTCCTCGAGAGCGACGGGTCGAGCGACGACGAGGCGCAGGGGCAGCAGGGCGAAGCCCGGGTCCAGTGACCGGAGGCCCCGAGGTGCCCGGCGAGGTCCAGGTCGCGGAGACCGCGGACGCCGTCCGCGCCGCGGTGCTCGACCTTCCGGGCGTCGCTGGCCTGCACGGAGGCGCATTCGGCGAGGTCGCGACGCACCTTCGCGGGCGCACGGTCCCGGGAGTGCAGGTGCGCCCGGACCGCACCGCCGTGCACGTGGTGCTGGAGTGGGACGTCGATGCCCGGGAGGCCGCTGCGCTCGTCCGCGCGGCGGTTGCCGGCATCACCCACACGCCCGTCGACGTCGTCGTCGCCGACATCACCCCGCCCGCCGAAGCGCCACTCCCGCGGGTGCAGTGATGCCTCCCGGTGGCCCGGCGGATCCGGTGGCGCGCTCCGAGTGGGCTCGCCGGCGACGACGCGCGGCGGCCGCGTACCACCCGGACCGCGGAGGTGATACCGACACATACCTCGCGGAGCTCGCCGCGATCGACGCAGCGTTCGGGGTGACCACCGGTCCGCTCGTCGGCGCCGGACGCAGCGGCACCTCGCGGCCCGACCACCCGGAGGTCGCCGTTCGGCGCACCTGGCGCGGGGCGTGGATGCGTCTCGCACGTCGCCGGCGACGTCTCGTCGGAACGGTCCGCACCCGGCTCCCGAGGCGTGTGCCCGGGTCCCGGCGCACCATACAGATCTGAACAGCCCCCTCGACCTGTCGTCGGACCGGCCGACCGTCAAAGGAGATCGCATGCCCAGCTCAATGATCGGCCTGCTCGCCGGCCTGCTGCTCGGAGTCGCGGCCGCCGCCGGAGGTTTGACCGGCTTCCTCATCGCCTTGGTCCTCGGCGCCGTCGGCTTCGCCGTCGGCGGCCACCTCGACGGCCAGTTCGACCTGTCCCAGGTGCTGGGTGGCCGTCGCCGTGACTGACGAGACCGCAGTCGCGGTCGCCGGTCGGGCGCCGCGTCCGACCGCCACCGCACCCGAGGAGCGGGGCCGGCTCGAGATCGCCGAGCAGGTCGTCCAACGGGTCGCCGCCATCGCCGCGTGCGAGGTGCCCGGCGTCCGCCGGGTCGGCTCCGGCCTCGAGGGCGTCGTCGGGCGCCGATACCCCAAGGTCCAGGCCCAGGTGGCGGGAGGGCACGTACGGGTGCGTGTCGATATCGCCGTCGGCTGGCCCGCACCGCTCGCACGCACGGCCGCCGCCGTCCGCACGCGGGTGCGGGAGCGACTGTCCGCCCTGGTGGGCCTGACCGTCGACGTCGTCGACGTGACAGTCGCGACGGTCGAGGTCCCCACCCGCGCCGACGAGAGGAGGGTTCAGTGAGCACCACCACCCCGGCTTCGAATACCGCGCCGGCTCCGAGCACCACCGGAGCCGACCAGGCCATGCCCGCGGCGAAGGTCCCCCGCCGCACGGGGGGCATCGCGGTGCTCGGCGTATTCCTCGCCCTGCTTGCCACTGCGGTGGGCGTCCTCGCCATCCGTGACGGCCTGGCCTACGCCGGGCTGATCCAGTCCCGGCCGCTGCTGCACCCGCTCGCGAAGGGGATCCAGGGCCTGCGTCCCAGCGAGTGGGTCCTCGTCGCCGGCATCGTGCTGGCCGTCGTCGGGCTCGTCCTGCTCGTCAGGGCGCTGCTCCCGTCGGCCCCGAAGGTCGTGCCTGTCACGGCGGCCAGCGGCGTCTTCCTGCGACCGCGCGACGTGGGCCGCCTCGTCGAGACGGCGGTCGAGGGGGTGGACGGCGTGCTCGATGTCCGGGCGTCGGCGAGCCCGCGACGCATCACCCTCAGCCTCCGCTCGACCGGGGACGCCGGCGTCGCCGAACGGGCCCGCGCGGCGGCCACCACGCGCCTCGAGCCCCTGGCCCGTCAACCCGCGCTGCGCCTGCGCACCCAGGGGACGAACCGATGACCCGCGGGACGCTGGCCTTCGACCGGGTCATGACCGCGCTGGCCGGAGTCGTGCTGCTCGCCCTCGGAGTCGTCTGCATCCTGTGGTGGGCCGGCCGCCTCGGCTCCGCGCCCACCCGGGTCGAGCTCTCCGGCATCCGCTGGTGGGCCTCGCAGCAGTGGTGGCCCTGGGCGCTCGTCGTGGGCGGGGTCGTGCTCGCGCTCGTCGGCCTGCGGTGGCTGTTCTCGCACCTGCCCCGTTCCGGTGTCAGCCACCTGACCCTGCCGGGCTCCGGCAGCGAGGGTCGGCTCCTCGCGGCGACGGGTCCGGTCGTCGAGGCCGCCGCGGGGTCGCTCGAGCCGACGCCGGGCGTCCGTTCGGTCCGGGGCCGCATCGACCACGACCGGGGACAGGTCGTCGCGTCGTTCGTGGCCACCATCGACAGGGACGCCGACCTTCGCCTCGTCGCGGCCGCCGTGGACGAGATGACCGGTCGGCTGCAGTCGGTGCTCGAGCGGCAGGACGTGTACTCGCGCGTCGTACTGCGGACCGCCGGCCGGACGCAGAAGGCGCCGCGCGTCTACTGACGTCGGGCGTGCACGGCAGCAACCATCGTGTCACGGGGTTGCGCCGTGACGAGGTCGCGCTGCTGGCCGTGTTCGTTCGAAGCCAGGTCAGACCCCGACACGCGGAAGGTCAGCCGTCCCGACGTGGCGAAGTTCGGTATGGGAAGAAGGCCGGCGCCAGGTAGCACCCAAGCCCGCCGACGACATCTCAACACCTCCCAGATGCGGCCGTTCAGTGCTGCGTTCGCCAGACGTCCGGAAGTTCCCCCGTCACAAGGAGCTCTTGAGCGACCAAGCGCAACTTGCGGTTCTGGTGCTGGCTGATACGCATGAGGGTGTCGAAGGCGCAACCAGGGGTGCACTTGAGCCGTTCGACGATGATGCCCATGGCCATGCCGATGACACGGGCGTTCATCAGGGCAACGCGCAGGTGTGCGGACTCGCGTCGCTCGGCCGCGAGCATCGCGGCGAGGTCGAAGGGGTCGTCCACACCCTCATGCAAATTCTCATTCACGGGGACGGCGTCGGCGCTCATCACGGTCGTCCTTTTGAAACTGCTGACAGTCGTTTGCAGATGTCTGAACCCCGAAGCAGAACAGGCTTCAACGATACGGGCGCCGACCTCGTCGATGCCACATTGCGACGCCGTTTCAGCCACGGGCGGTCGGACGCTGGCCCGCACCGTGCGGC
>JAEXXY010000057.1 GCA_023451855.1 Actinomycetes bacterium | reverse complement strand
TCTCCGGTCAGGGCCTGTCGTCCTCGACGGCGAGCGCGCTGCTCATGGTCATGGTCGTCACGACGGTCATCACGAGCCCCCTCATCGGCACGCTGACGATGCGCTTCCCGTTCTCGCGCAGCACCCTCGTGCTGTGGATCGTCGCGGGGGCGGTGGCCGCGTGGACCGTCGTGCTGCTCTGGCCCGGCCGGGCGCCGCTGTGGCTGCTCGTGCTCCTCGTCGTGCTCATCGCCATCGGCGGCCCCGGCTCGATGATCGGCTTCGACCTCGCCCGCACCTTCAACCCGCCGACCCGCATCGGCAGCGCCTCGGGCATCGTCAACACCGGCGGCTTCGTCGCGACGCTGACGGCCGTGGCGCTCGTCGGCGTCGTCCTCGACCACGTGGCCCCGGCCGGGCCGTCGACGTGGAACGTCGACGCCTTCCGGGCGGCGATGACGGTCCAGTACCCGGTGTGGGCGCTCGGCATCGTGCAGATCCTGCGCTACCGGCGCCGGGCGCGACGGGCCGCGCGCGAGTCCGACCCGGAGGCCTACGCCGCGATGCAGGCCGGCGAGTCCGTCACCTTCCACTAGCCACGCAGGTACGGTTCGGGCATGGCGACGTGGGCCGATGTGGACGCCCTGTGCGCCCGGCTGCCGGGCGCCGAGCGCGGGCAGGCCCACGAAGGCTCCCCGGCCTGGTTCGCCGGCCGGCACCCGTTCGCCAGGTTGCGGTGGGACGACGCCGGCCGCGAGCTCGTGCAGGTGTGGACCGGCGAGATGGACACCGGACCGGCGCTCGCCGACCGGCGTGACACGTTCGTGCGCATCGACACGTTCCGCTACCGGGTCACCGTGTGGGCCCGGCTCGACCTGCTGAGCAGGCGCGAGCTCGCCGAGCTGCTCCTCGACTCCTACGACGTGCGCGGTGGGCCGCGCCGCCGTGGAGGCACCGGCCTGGCCGACCTGCTTCGCTGACCCGCGGGCGCGGCTCGGGTCAGCCCGGGGGCAGGGGCGTCGGCGTGTCGCTGGGGTCGATGCCGAGCTCGGCGAAGAACTCGTTGTTGCCGCCGAGGGCGACGTCGACGAGGTCGGGCGGGAACATTCGCCGGACCCCCTGCACGTAGTCCCCCTCGTCGGGATAGCTGACCCGGTCACCGTCGACGCGGAACGGCACGGCGTACTGGGCCGGCGAGGTGTTGCTGACGCACACGGTCCAGCCCCAGGACGTCGGCGGCTCGGCACGCAGCAGCCGTACTCGGCAGTCGATGCCGGCGCCAAGGTCGGTGAACAGCGGCGTGCCCTCGACGAGTCCCTCGAGGCGGCGCTCCTCGGCGAGCACGGTCGGGTCGGACCGGTCGGCGAGGTCGGTCGGCGAGAGCCACCGGATCACCCCGACGAACATCGGCAGGACCAGCGCGGCGACGAGCAACCCGACGACGACGAGCGCGACGCGCCGGCGGCCGAGGGCGAGGGTCATGCGCCGAGTATGCCCGCCCGCGTTCCTCTGCACCGGCCGCCCGGTCCGGACACGCGGTGGACGCGCGGGCCGGGGTGCCCGAACGCGGGAGGGCGCCGGAACGCGCGAACGCCGCGGCCCCGACGAGGGGCGCGGCGTCTGCGAGGAGGGCGCGGCGTCGGGCCGGCGTCAGGCGTCGCCGACGGTGAGCGCCTCGGCCTCGGTGCGGGAGGTGACCTCCTCTGCCCCGTGGCCGGGGGCCTCGTCGAGGGCGCCGATGATGCGGCGCGCCGTCGACAGCACGAGGACGGCGAGCACGACGGCGACCGAGCCGACCCAGAACGGCAGGTGGATGGACTTCTCGCCGAGGTTGCCGGCCAGCCACGGGGCGATGGCGCCGCCGCTGAACCGCACGAAGCTGTAGGCCGCGGAGGCGACGCCGCGCTCGACCGGGGCGACCTTCATGACGGTCTCGGTGATGAGCGTGTTGTTCACGCCGAGGAACGCGCCGGCGAGGATGACCCCGACGACGAGGACGGTCTTGTTCTCGGTCCAGATCGCCATGGCCGCGAGGATGACGGCGAACCCGAGCAGGGCCCCGACGATGCCGGCCATGGTGCCGAACCGCCGTTGGACCATCGGCGCCACGAAGACCGACGTGATCGCGAGCAGCAGGCCCCAGCCGAAGAAGATGAAGCCGATCTCGTGCGCCCCCATGGCGAGCGGGAAGGGCGTGAACGCCAGCAGTGTGAAGAAGCCGAAGTTGTAGAGCAGCGCCGTGATGCCGACGGTGAGCAGGCCGCGGTGGCCGAGGGCCTTGAGCGGTGCGGTGATCGACGTGGGGCGCGCGGCCGGCGGGGTGGCCGGCAGGGTCGTCACGGTCGCGATGAAGGCGACGGCCATGAGGATGGCGACGCCGTAGAAGGGCCAGCGCCACGAGATGCCGCCGAGCCAGCCGCCGAGGAGGGGGCCGGTCGCGATGCCGACGCCGAGCGCGGCCTCGTAGAGGATGATCGCCTGCTTGACCGAGCCGGACGCCGCGTTGACGATCGTCGCGAGGGCGGTCGCGATGAAGAGCGCGTTGCCGAGGCCCCAGAGGGCGCGGAAGGCGACGATGCCGCCGACGGTGTCCTGGCTGCCGGCGAGCGCGGAGCCGACGATGATCAGCGCGAGGCCGAGCAGCAGCGTCCGCTTGGCGCCGACGCGGCTGCTGACCCAGCCGGTGCCGAGCATGGCCACGCCCATGACGGCGAGGTAGCTCGTGAAGAGCAGGGAGACCTGCGAGGGCCCGGCGCCGAGCTCGTCGGCGATCGGCTTGAGGATGGGGTCGACGAGGCCGATGCCCATGAAGGAGATCACGCAGGCGAAGGCGATCGACCAGACGGTCTTGGGTTGACGCCACATGGGGGTGGTCATCCGTCCTTTCGGTTCGGGGTGGGATCGGGGGTGTCCGCCGCGGCGGCCAGCAGCTCGTTCATGACGTCGACGGCGAGCTGGACGCGCTCGAGCGTCGGGGCGTCTAGCTGGTCGAGGACGGGGGACAGGACGGCCAGCCGGGCTCGGCGCACGCTCTCGAGCGCGGCGTGGCCCTCGTCGCTCAGGGAGATCACCGTGGCGCGGGCGTCGTCGGGGTCGGACGCACGGTGCACCCAACCGGACGCCTCGAGGCGCTGGAGCTGGGTGGTGATCGTCGGCTGGCTGCTGTGATCGGCGGCCGCGAGGGCACTGACGCGGGAGGGGCCGAGCTCGTCGAGGAGGGCGAGCAGGCGGGCCTGCGCGAAGGGCACGTCGAACGACGCGTGCCGGCTGGCCCAGCGCGAGAGGCGCGCGGCCGAGCGCAGCAGGTCGTTGCCCAAGGTGGTCGAAACGGTCACCCGACCCAAGTTACATAGATAACCTATGCATATCAAGCCGAGAACGGGGCGACCGGACAGATCGCTTTCGCGATCGGGTTGGGGTCAGGCCAGCTGGGGGAGGACCTTCGTCGCGACGTCGGACAGGTGGTCGAGGTCGGCGAGGTCGAGCAGCTGGAGGTAGACGCGCTCGGTGCCGGACTCGGCGAAGGTGCCGAGCTTGTCGACGACCTCGGCAGCCGAGCCGGCCAGGCCGTTCTCGCGCAGCTCGGCGACGTCGCGGCCGATGGCGTCGGCCCGACGCCGCAGGGTCGCGTCGTCGTCGCCGAGGCACAGCACCTGGGCGGCGGAGTACGTGAGCGAGTCCGGGACCCGGTCGATGGCTGCGCAGGCGGCGCGGACGCCGTCGAACAGGCGCTTGGAGTCGGCGGCCGACACGAAGGCGGCGTTGAACTCCGACGCGTACCGCGCGGCGAGCGCGGGCGTGCGGCGCTTGCCGCCGCCCCCGACGATGATCGGGACGCCGCCCTCCTGGACGGGCTTGGGCAGGGCGGGGGAGTCGGTGACGGGGTAGTGCTTCCCCGCGTGCGTGTACGTCGCCCCCACCGGCGTCGACCAGAGGCCGGTGATGACCTCGAGCTGCTCCTCGAGGCGGTCGAAGCGTTCGCCGAGGGGCGGGAAGGGGATCCCGTAGGCGGTGTGCTCCTGCTCGAACCAGCCGGCGCCGAGGCCCAGCTCGACGCGGCCGCCGCTCATCTGGTCGACGCCCGCCACCTGGATCGACAGCGGCCCGGGCAGGCGGAAGGTGGCCGAGGTGACGAGCGTGCCGAGCCGGATCGTGCGCGTGTCGCGGGCGAGGCCGGCCAGGGTCGTCCACGCGTCGGTGGGGCCGGGGAGGCCGTCGCCGCCCATGGCCAGGTAGTGGTCGGAACGGAAGAAGCCGGAGAAGCCGAGGTCCTCGGCGGCCCGGGCGACCGCGAGGAGGTCGTCGTACGTCGCGCCCTGCTGGGGCTCGGTGAAGATGCGCAGGTCAACGGTCATGACCGTGCAACCACGGGTCGGGCGCAAACCATCCCGTCAGTGGCAAACCGTCCCGTCGGTGGCGGACGACCCCGTCAGTCGCGGACGATCCCGTCGACGATGACCTCGAGCATCGGGCGGACGTCGAGGTCGGCGTGGCTCGTGTCGGCGACGCTCGCGACGCCGCTGACGAGGCGCATGACGTTGGCGGCGTCGACGCCGGGGCGCAGCTCGCCGCGGCCGTCGAGGTAGGACACGACGCGTCCGTTGGCCTCGCCCATGACGCGGCACTTGCGGTACATCGGCGAGGCGGGGTCGTCCATCGCGGCGCAGATCTTCGTCGCCGCGCCGCGGTGCAGCGTGATGTGGTCGATGAAGTGCTCGAACCAGCCCATGAGCATCTCGCGGGCCGGCGCGCCGGTGGCGATCGCGGTGTCGGCGTCGGAGGAGACGCGGTCGGTCCAGTCCTGCATGAGGGCGTCGACGAGCGCCTCACGGTTGGGGAAGTGCCGGTAGAGGGTGCCCGGGCCGACCTCGGCCCGCTTGGCGATCTCGTCGAGGGAGCAGTCGGTGCCGCGCTCGGTGAAGACGATCCGTGCCGTCGCGAGGATCTTGTCGTAGTTGCGGCGGGCGTCGGCGCGCATCGGGCGCGCCGGCTTCGCACGATCTTCGGACGGGGCCGCGGTGGCCGGATCATGCTGGGCCGCAACGGAACCCGGCGACGATGCGAGCGTCGCCTTGCCGGTGTCGGCAGGCGTCACGGAAAATCTCCCTTGCTAAAACGGAGACTGTCTCCGTATTGTGGTCCATGCAGAACCGGAGTGGTTCTCCGCTAATAGTAGCGCCGACTGTCGTTCCAGAGGAGTCCGGCCGCATGACGACCACGATCCGCCCCACCCGCCAGGCCCTGCGCCTGCACCAGTCCCACCTCGCGACGACGCACCGGGCCCCGCTCGTGAAGCGCGACGAGGTCACCAGCACCCGCGACGCCCGCGACGGAGCCGTCCGCACCCGCACCCGCGCCACGGCGTTCACGCCGCTGCGTCGCGACCCGCTCAGCGCTGAGCGGCACCTGACCTTCCAGCCGTCCGTCCAGCCGTCGATCCGGCCGTCGATCCGGCACGACCAGCCCGATGAAGCCTGAGGCCCCGAATGTCGACCACCACATCACCCAGCACGCCGTCCGCCACACCCACCACGCCACCCACCGCGCCCACGCCCGCGCCGGCGCATGACCGTGCCGCCCGCCGCGCCTCCATCGGCATCGGCATCGTGCTCGTCGCACAGCTGATGCTCGTGCTCGACGCCACGGTCGTGAACGTCGCCCTGCCGCACATCGCGACGGACCTCGGCTTCACGCCGGCGGGTCTGTCGTGGGTGCTCAACGCCTACACGCTCGCCTTCGGCGGCCTGCTGCTGCTCGGCGGACGCATCGGCGACGTCCTCGGACGCCTGCGCACCTTCGAGATCGGCCTCGCCGTCTTCACCGTGGCGAGCCTGCTCGGTGGCCTCGCCACGACGCCGGGGCAGCTCATCGCCGCCCGGACGCTCCAGGGCGTCGGTGCCGCGTTCGCGGCTCCCGGCGTGCTCGCCCTCGTCACGACGAGCGCGCCCGACGAGGCCGCCCGCAACCGCGGCCTGGCCCTGTTCACCGCCGTGTCCTCGGCCGGCGCCTCGATCGGCCTGCTCCTCGGCGGGGTCCTCACCGACTTCGTCAGCTGGCACTGGACGCTCTTCGTCAACGTGCCGATCGGTGCTGTCGTGCTCATCCTTGCCCGCCGGTTCGTCACGGAGACCCCGCGCGTCCGCGGCCGCTTCGACGTCGTCGGCGCGATCACCGCGACGTTCGGCTCGGTGGCGGTCGTCAACGGGTTCATCTCCGCTCCCGACCACGGCTGGACCTCGCCGTTGACGCTCGGCTCGTTCGCCGTCGGCTTCGCCTTGCTGGCCCTGTTCGTGCGCACCGAGGGACGCGTCGCCAACCCGCTGCTGCCGCTCGGTCTCGTCCGGGCCCGGTCGCGGGCCGGGGCGCTGGTTCTCATGGCGCTCGTCATCGGGGCCCAGTTCTCGACGTTCTTCCTCGTGACGCAGTACCTGCAGCTCGTCCTCGGGTTCAGCCCCGTGGCCACGGGTGCCGCGTTCCTGCCCCTCAGCCTGGCGATCTTCGCGACGTCACGGGTCAGCGCCCGGCTCGTGGCCAAGGTCGGACCGCGCCCGCTGATGCTCGTCGGCACGATCGGCCTCACGGCCAGCTTCCTCTGGCTGAGCGGCATCTCGGAGTCGAGCACCTACGCCGCGCACCTGCTCGGGGCGCTCGTGCTCAACGGCGTCTCCGCCGCCCTGGTGTTCATGCCGGTGACCGTCGTCGTCCTCGGCGGCGTCGACCGCGCTCAAGCCGGCACCGTCTCGGGCCTGCTCCAGACCGCGCAGCAGCTCGGCGGCGCCGTCGGCCTCGCGGCCATCGTCAGCGTCTACGCCTCGCAGGCGGTGCCCGGACGCTTCGTGCCAGGTGTCGAGCCGGCCTTCCTCACCTCGGCGGCGTTCACC
>JAEXXY010000032.1 GCA_023451855.1 Actinomycetes bacterium | reverse complement strand
GGGGGGGCGGGGGGGTGGGGGCCCGGGCCACGGGGGGGGTGGGGCTCAGCGCGTCACTTGAGGACGGCCTCGCCGTTCTTCTGGAGACGCTCGAGCATCGCCTTGGGGTCGCCGCCCGGAAGGCTGGCCAGCTGGGTGTCGAAGTCCTTGAGGACCGGGTCCATGCCGGCGACGGTCACCGGGCCCTGGGCGTACTCCGCGCCGGCGAGGAACGCGGCGTCGTTGGGGAAGGCCCCCTTGTAGGCGGTGGCGGCGGACTTGATCGAGGGCATGACGCCCAGCCCCGTCGCGAGCGCCATGGCCGGCTTCTCGGTCGAGAGGTACTTGACGAGGTCGATCGCGGCGGCCTGGTTCTTGCTCGCCGAGGCGATGCCGTAGCACTGCGTGAACGACAGCGTCCCCTTCGCGGCGGGGCCGGCGGGCAGCTCGACGGCCTGCCACTTGAGGTTGGGGTAGTCGTTCTTGATGGCGCCCTTGATCCAGTTGCCCTCGATGGTCATGGCCGCCTTGCCCGTGCCCAGGGCCTCGCCGCCCCACCCGGCGTCGACGGTCTTGGGCCACGCGGTGGAGCCGCTGGCGAGCAGCTTCTTGACCTCGGTGAGGCCGGCGAGGTTGCTCGCGGTGTCGGCCGTCATCTTCGTCTGGTCGGGGCTGACGATCCAGCCACCGGCCTGCTTCATGAAGGCACCGACGCGGTCACGCGTGTCGCCGATGACGAGGCCCTTGACCTTGCCCTTCGTCAGCTTCTGGGCGACCGACTCGAGCGCCGACCAGTCCTTGGGGACGTCCGCCGTCGTGAGCCCGGCCTGCTGCCAGAGGTCGGTGTTGATGATGAGGGCCAGGGTGGAGAAGTCCTTCGGCGCGCAGTAGAACTTGCCGTCGTAGGTGAACGTCTGCACGAGGTTGGGGTAGAAGTCGCTCTTCATGTCGAGCTGGTCACCGTAGGCGAGCATGTTGCCTGCCTTGGCGTAGGTCGGGAAGACGTTGGCGTCGGTGAAGAAGAGGTCGGGCGGGGAGCCCGCGGCGAAGCCCTGGGTCAGCTGCTGGTTCATGTCGGAGGCCGCGATGACCTCGACCTTGTTGCCGGTCTTGTCCTCCCACGGCTTGACCGTGTCCTGCTGGAGCTTGACGTCGGCGGGGCCGTTCGAGGTGATCATGAACTTCAGCGTCACCGGGCCGCTCTTGGCCGTCTGGGTGGCGCCGCTGCCGGATCCGTTGTCGAAGCCGCTGCCGCCGCCGCATGCGGCGAGGGCGAGGGCTCCGGTGAGGCCCGCTGCGAGCGCCGCGGTGGCGCGCCTGGTCCTGCGTGACATCGTTGTTCTCCTGACTGCGCTGTCGGCATCTCTGGTCGGTGCTGGTGCTGCGTGGTGCTGGAGTGGTGCTCGGACGGGACTGGACGGGGTGGATGGTGCGGTCCGGGCGGGATCCCGGGGGTCTCGGGGTGGGGGCGCTAGTCCTCGCGCAGGCTCGACGCCCGGATGGTGAGCGTCGGCTCGAGCAGGACCGGGCCGGGGTGGCGCGCTGGGTCGACGAGCATGTCCCACGCGATGCGGGCGGCGTCGGCAACGGGCTGGTGGACGCTCGTCAGGCTCATCGCGGCGGCGACGTCGGTGTCGTCGAAGCCCACGACGCCGATGTCGGCACCGGGTCGCAGGCCGCGGTTGCGCACGGCGCGCAACGCCCCGAGGGCGAGCAGGTCCGAGGCGCACACGATCGCGGCGTCCGGCCCGAGCCGGCTGAGCAGCTGCTCGGCGGCGTCGGTCGCCTCGTCGATGTCCTGCACCGCTGCGGCGGCCGGGGCCGACGCGTCGAGGCCGAGCTCGACGAGCGCGTCGTTCCAGCCGCGTCGGCGGTCGTCGCCGACGGGGGAGCCTGCGGGCCAGCCGAGGAAGCCGACCTGGCGGTACCCGGCGTCGACGAGGTGGTGCACCGCGCTACCGACGCCGGCGTGGCCGTCGACGTCGACCCACCGGGTCAGCTCGGGCTGGTCCCACACGCGTCCGAACGACACGAAAGGCACGGCGTGCTCGATGAGCCAGGGCGGCCGCGGGTCGGACGGCCGGGTGTCGGCGAGGACGAAGCCGTCGACGAGGCCGCTCGCGAGGGTCTGGCGGTACCCGGCGACGACGTCGTCGGGGTCGGGCGCGAAGGCGACGAGGTGGCTCGTGTGGCTCGGGGCCGACACGGTGAGCTCGACGAGGAACTCGTCGAGGATGTGGCCCATGCGCCGGTGGCCGGACGGGTTGACCTCGAAGCCGTAGGCCCAGGCCCGCTTGCGGCGCAGCTGCTGGGCGCTGACGTGCGGGGTGAAGCCGAGCCGGTCGATCTCGCGCTGCACCCGTTCGAGGGTGTCGGGGGCGACGCGGTCGGGCCGGTTGAGGACGTTGCTCACGGTCTGGCGGGACACGCCGGCGGCACTCGCGACGTCGACGATCGTCGGGCGGGTGCCCGGCACCGTCGTCGTCCCGTCGCCCATGACCGCTCCTTCGCGTTCGATGTCTTTGATCGTTCAAAAGCCGTGACGAACACGGACTTGAACGTTCATACGAGACGGAGCATGCTCTGTCCTGCCGACGAGGTCAAGCGCCCGACACCAGATCGTGACAGGTTGGGAGCCGGACGGCGTCGACACCCTCACCGCGAGACCCGGACGACCGACACCGCCCCGCCCAGCCCGACGGAAGGCTCACGACGTGCCCCAGCCAGACGCGTCCACCCCCGCTCGCCAGCCCTGGCTGCACGAGCTGTCGATCCTCGTCGACGGCAACGCCACGGTGCTCGCCGACCGCTCGGGCGACGTCCTGCCGGGCACCGCCCAGGGCCTCTACGTCGACGACCGCCGCGTGCTGCACACCCTGCGACTCGACGTGTCGGGCGAGCAGCCCGCCCCCGTCGCCGAGCGGGCCTCGGGCGCGGTCGGTCACTACGCGAGCGCCGCTCGGGCACTGGGAAACCCGGGCCCGGACCCCACCGTCGAGGTGGTCCGCACCCGGACGCTCTCCACCTCCGAGGGTCGGCGCCTCACCGAGGTCGTGGCGGTCACGTCACGGGCCGACGAACCTGTCACGGCGACCCTGCGCCTCGTGGTCGCCGGTGACGGTCGCGACATCGCCGCGGTCAAGTCCGGCCACCTCACGGGCTCCGACACCGCGCCCGAGATCGACGGCGCCACAGTGGTGCTCGCCGACGAGTGGCACCGTACGACAGTGTCCCTCGACGGCTCGGCGCCGGCAGCGGTCGAGGTGCTGCCCGACGACACAGCGGCCCTGACGGCCGAGGTCACCGTGGCCCCGGGCGCCACGGAGTCGGTCACCCTGACGGTGCGCACCGAGCGCGTCGCGACCTCCGCCTTCGACGCCGACGCCGGAGCGGACGCCGTGCCGTGGTCCGAGGTCGTCGTCACGGCTGGGGACCACCGCCTCGGCACCACGGTCCGCGCCGGCCTCGACGACCTCCAGCACCTGCTCCTGCGCGATCCCGAGCACCCGACCGACGTCTTCACCGCCGCCGGATCCCCTTGGTACCTCACGCTCTTCGGCCGCGACTCGCTGTGGGCTGCACGGCTCCTGCTGCCCTTCGGCACCGAGGTCGCCGCGGGCACGCTCCGCACCCTCGCCCGCCGGCAGGGACGCACCACCGACCCGCTCACCGGCGAGGCGCCCGGCAAGATCCCGCACGAGCTGCGCCGGCACGTGCTGCGCGACGCGAACACCGGCATGACGCTGCCGCAGGTGTACTACGGCACCGTCGACGCGACGGCGCTGTGGATCTGCCTCCTCGCCGAGGCGCGCGCCTGGGGCCTGCCCGACTCCGAGGTGGCCGCCCTCCTGCCGGCCCTGCGAGCCGCCGTCGCGTGGCTCACCGGCGACGGGCAGCCCGACGGCGACGGCGTGCTGAAGTACGTCGACGAGTCGGGCACGGGCCTGGCCAACCAGGGCTGGAAGGACTCCGGCGACTCCATCCGCGGACGCGACGGTGTCGTCGCCACGGCGCCGATCGCCCTCGTCGAGGCCCAGGCCTACGCCGTCGAGGCGCTCCGCGCGGCGGCCGGCCTGCTCCGTGCCCTCGGCCAGCCGGGCGCCGGAGCCACCGAGGCCGACACCGCTGCCGACCGGCTGGAATCCACTTTGCGAGAGCGGTTCTGGGTCGACACGGACGCCGGCCACCACCTCGCGATCGCCCTCGACGGCGCCGGTCGCCCGGTCGACGGCCTCGCCTCCAACATGGGCCACGTGCTCGGCACCAGCGCCCTCACCGGTGACGAGGCGCGCCAGGTCGCCGCCACCCTCACCGGCCCCGAGCTGCTCGACATGTTCGGCGTGCGCACCTTCGGCACGGGCAACGGCGGCTTCAACCCGATCGGCTACCACACCGGCTCCATCTGGACCCACGACACCGCGATCGCCGCCACCGGCCTGGCCCGCGAGGGCCTCACCGACGAGGCCGTCGCCGTCGGGCGCACCCTGCTCGCCTCGGCCGAGGCCTTCGGCTACCGCTGGCCCGAGCTGTACTCCGGCGTGCCGTTCGCCGGCGCCCCGACGCCCTACCCGGCCTCGTGCCGGCCGCAGGCGTGGTCGGCGGCCT
>JAEXXY010000027.1 GCA_023451855.1 Actinomycetes bacterium | reverse complement strand
TCATCGTCGGGGTGACCTCCCTCATCGCGCTCGTGCCGCACGCCCGGGCCCGACGCGTCCGGTTCGGTCAGGGCCTCGTCTTCGGTGGGCTCGGCACCGCGGGATCGCTCGCCGGGTCCGCGCTGTCGGCGTCGGTGCACCCGAACACCCTGCTCACCGCCTTCGCGGCGCTCATGCTCCTCGTCGCCACGCTGATGCTGCGCCGGGCCCGGGGCGCCCGCGACACCGCTCGCGACCTCGCCCGGGAGTTCGACCCCACCCTCGAGCCGATGCTGACGCTGCGGCCCTTCGCGTGCGCCTGCCCGCGGGTGGCCAAGGTGGTGGTCACCGCCAGTGCGGTCGGGCTGCTCACCGGGTTCTTCGGCGTCGGAGGGGGATTCGCGCTCGTGCCCGCGCTCGTGCTCGCACTCGGCTTCCCGATGCCGGTGGCGGTCGGTACCTCGCTGCTCGTCATCTCCGTCAACAGCGCCACCGCGCTCGCGGCTCGGTTCGGCTCGGGCGCCGGTCACCTCGACTGGACCCTCATCGGCCTCTTCACGGTGGCGGCCGTGGCCGGCAGCCTCGTCGGCGGGCGACTCACCAGCCGCGTCGACCCGCGTCACCTGACCACGGCCTTTGCGGCGCTGCTCGTGCTCGTCGCGCTCTACACCGGCGTCCGGTCGCTCGGCCTGCTCGGCTGACCCGAGGGTGTGCTCGCGGGGCGAGCGGGGCGTAAACCGGTCGCGGCGCAGATGCCCTCGCCGCGAGACTGCCGTCCATGACGAGCAGCGACGTGTGGACCGAGGAGGCGGCGGCGACCTACGACGAGGACTCCGCCGAGCAGTTCACGCCGGAGGTGCTCGGCCGAACCGTCGACGTCCTCCAGCGGTTCGCCGGCGACGGACCGGCGCTCGAGCTCGCCGTCGGCACCGGCCGCGTCGCCCTGCCGCTCGCGGCGCGAGGCGTCCCCGTCACGGGCATCGAGCTGTCCGGGCCGATGGCGGACCGCCTTCGCGCCAAGGACCCCGGTGGACGCGTCCCGGTCGTCGTCGGCGACATGGCCACGACCGCCGTGAACGGCGTCGGCGCCCACTCCCTCGTCTACCTCGTCTGGAACAGCATCTCCAACCTGCGCACCCAGGCCGAGCAGGTGCAGTGCTTCCGCAACGCCGCCCGTCACCTGCGCCCGGGCGGCCGGTTCGTCATCGACCTCTGGGTGCCGCCGCTGCAGCGGATGACGCCGGGCACCGAGGTGGTGCCGATGGTGTTGGCCGAGGACCACCTCGTCTTCGACACCTACGACCTCGTCACCCAGGAGTGCGCCTCGCACCACTACCGCACGCGCCCCGACGGCACGGTGCACCACGGCGTCGGCCGGTTCCGCTACATCTGGCCGATGGAGTGCGACCTCATGGCGCAGCTGGCCGGCCTCGAGCTCGAGTCGCGCTGGGCAGACTGGTCCGGGGCGCCCTTCACGGCCATGAGCGAGGCGCACGTGTCGGTGTGGCGCAAGCCCTGACCGACGCAGGCGTCTCGGTCCCGGGCGGGCCCGGGGTGTCGACGCGCTGACCGACCCGCCGCGTCAGGTGGTCTCGACGTCGACGTCCTCGCGCTCGGCACGGTGGCGCTTCACCTGCCACACGACGACCGCGACGACCACGAGCGCGGCCACGACGATCGCCGCCCCCCGCCCGAGGTAGGCCTCGACCTTGGCGTACGAGCGCCCGGCCACGTAGCCGACCGTCACCACGGTCGCGCCCCAGGCGATCCCGCCGGCGGCGTTCCACACGAGGAACGTCGGGTAGTGCATCCGCGACATGCCGGCGAGCGCCGGCATGACCGCCCGCAGGAACGCCGTCCAGCGGCCGAGGAACACCGCGATGCCGCCGCGTCGGCCGAGGAAGTCCTGGGCGTTGTCGATGCGGTCACGGTGCCGGTCGAAGGCGCGCAGCTGGACGACGCGTCCGCCGAGGTGGCGGCCGACCTCGAAGCCGACGCTGTCGCCCAGGACCGCCGCGAGAATGACGACGAGGAGCACGGCGGCGTAGGGCACGTGCCCGAGCGAGGCGGCCACACCGCCGAGGATCGCGACGGTCTCGCCCGGGATGATGAACCCGACGAAGATCGCGTCCTCGGCGAAGACGACGAGCCCGACGACGACCAGGACGAGCCACAGCGGGGCCTGCAGGATCTGCTGCATGGCCGTGTCGAAGAACTGGGTCACGGTTCGGCTCCTCGTCCGCTCGTGGTCCGCCGGCGATCGGTGCCCCGGGTTCGAGGGTGGCGTGCCTCCAGTCTCGGAAAGGAGTCTGGACGTCCGCTGGGAAGTCCGCCTGCCTCAGGTGCCGAGGACGAAGGCGACCGGGTCGATGCCGAGCACGAGCATGAGCGCCGACGCCCCGGCGGCCGCGGCCAGCACGCCGGCGCCGATCCCGACGAGTGTGGCGCCCCACGTGCGGCCGGGCCCGCGGGCGGCGGACCACGCCAGCAGAGGGCCGCCGACGAGGGCGATGCACGCACCGGTCGCGAGGGCCAGGACGTACCGGTGCTCGTCGGGCGGGGCGACGTCCGACTCCGGTGAGAGCACGAGTAGCCCGCCGTAGCCGATGGCGTGCATGACGAGCAGCGCCCATGCCAGCACGGCCAGGCCTCCCGTGGCGAGCACGCCGAGCCCGAGGGCCCACGCGACCGCGCGAGTGGGGTCGGCCGGCGCCTCGGCCGGCGGGACCAGTGGCGGCCCGGACACGGAGGAGGACATGCACAGAGCGTGACAGGCGGCCGCCGACGGCCGCGTCGGTACGCGCACTCAGGTGTGGCGTGATCAGGGGCCCCTGAGAGCCGCGGCACGGCGGGTGCGGCATCCTTGGAGCCGCACAGGACAGGGGCTCGAGGATGGACGACGCGGACAGGACGCCGCAGCAGGGCACGACCGCACCGGACGACACGGCACTCATCACCGTGCCCGCTGCAGAGCTCGGGATGCTCGTGGCGAGCCTGGCGGCCGACTGGCTCGCCGGGCGACCGACCCCGGGATTCCGGCGCCTCGGCGTGGGGCTCGGCCAGATCGAGCAGGGCTTCGCCGCCATCGAGCCGACGGTCCGGGAGCGGGTCAGCTCGATGCAGCCACGAATGAGGTACGAGCCGCACAGCCGCGCCGTCGAGCTGGACGAGCAGTCGCGCAGTCGTGGGCTCGGCATGCGGTACGTCACGACCGAGCGCAGCCTCGCGCTGTACCCGCTCATCACCTCGGAGATGCCGCACGTGCACTTCGGCCCGGTGCCGTGCCAGCTGATGGTCATCGACGACCGGACGGTCGTCATCGCCGGCCCCCAGAGCGAGACCGGCCAGCCCACGGCCTGGCTCGCCACCCGCGCCGACGTGCTCGAGCGCTCCCGCTCGATCTTCGAGGCGACGTGGAGCCGCTCGCGGCCGGGAGTCCCGGAGGGCATGGACCCACCGTTCACGCGTCGGCAGTGCGAGGTCGCCCGACGCGTCGTGCTGGGCGCCAAGGACTCGGGCATCGCGCGCGAGCTCGGCATCTCGGTGCGCACCGTCGCTGCGGACGTGGCGCAGCTGATGCAGGGCGTCGGGGCGACGTCCCGGGCCGGGCTCGCGATGGTCCTGCTCGGTGGCACCGACCTTCCGCGCTCGCCGAGCCCCCGACCCCCGACCGTGCAGGGCTGAGACCCCGCCGCCGGCTGCGGGGTCAGTGCTGGTAGGTGCCGTGCATCACGGCCCGGGCCAGCGTCTTGAACGCGAGGTTGAACGAGACGACGGCCGGGGTCACGGAGTCGTCCACGCCGAGCGTCGGCTCGGAGACGGCGTGCACGACGAAGAAGTAGCGGTGCGGCTGGTCGCCCTTGGGCGGCGCCGCGCCCATGAAGCCCGCCTGCCCGGCGTCGTTGCGCACGTGGAAGGCCGAGCCGGGCAGCGCGGCCGAGGCGGTGCCGGTGTCCAGTGACGTGACGTCGGCGGGGAGGTCGACGAGGACCCAGTGCCAGAAGCCCGAGGGCGTCGGCGCGTCGGGGTCGAAGCACGTGACGACATAGCTGCGGGTTCCCTCGGGGGCACCGCTCCA
Source organism: Actinomycetes bacterium (assembly GCA_023451855.1). Classification (GTDB taxonomy): domain Bacteria; phylum Actinomycetota; class Actinomycetes; order Actinomycetales; family Dermatophilaceae; genus Monashia. The sequence continues at coordinate 2,373 of JAEXXY010000027.1, read as the reverse complement.
CGACAGCTGGGGCGAGGTGTTGCCGCGGGCGGCCACCTGCGCGTCCGACAGGGGCTCGCCGTCGGTGACGTCCGAGCTCGTGACGGTGAATGACGCGACGGCGGGCAGCAGCTCGTACGGGTTCGGGGCGACGGGGCGGTCGAGGCTCATGCGTGGCTCCTCGGGTCGAGATGACGACGTACCCAGGTGGCACGTCGTGACGGGTCCTGCGGGGCGGGCGAGGATGCGGCCCTCGTCCCGACCCTAGACCGACCGACGCCGCGCCGACGGCTTGGCGCGCACGTCCCCCGAACCGGTGGTGGGCCCGTGCGCCCGCGGCTACATTCGAGGCACGCGGCGGGTCTCGCCGCCGGGAGGTGCGCATGGTCGAGGAGAGCGGGCCGTGAGTGGCGCGGACCCGGCCGAGGGGGTGAGGCGGCGGCCGCCCGGGGTCACCGCGGTCGTCGTGCTCACGGCGCTCGCGGCGCTGCTCGACCTCGCCGTGGGCGTCCTGGTCCTCGTCTCCGGCCAGCTGCCGGAGGCGCCCGCACCCGACCTGCGCGACGCCCTGGCCGGGCTCGACGTGCCGGTCGCCGCCATCGGATGGGTCTTCCTCGTGCTCGGGGTGGCCCAGGCGGTGCTCGTCGTGCTGCTGCTGCGCGGTGCGAACACGGCGCGCCTGCTGCTGACCCTCGTGCTCATCGTGCATCAGGCGTACGCGTGGGCCCTTGTCGGGGAGTCCGCAGGCGGCACGCCCTTGGCGGTCGTGACGCTCGTGGGCAGCCTCGTCGTGCTGGCGCTGCTGTGGTCTCGGCCGGCCACGGGCTTCTTCGAGCGGCACGACGAGCGCGCCGTGTCCGACACGGTGGCCGGCCTGCCCTCCGGCGCCCGGGCCGACGCCGGCACCCGGCTGCTCGACTTCCTCTCGCGCCTCGCCGTCCTGGGCCTCACCGTGCTCCTGACGCCGGGCGTCGCGGTCGACAACGGCATCGTCCTCGTGCTGGCCGTCGTCGCCATCGCCCTCGCCGGCTGGCTGCTCGTGCCCGTCTTCGTCCGGGTGGCGGCGCTGTTCGGGTGGGCGGGCGCGATCGCGCTCGCCCTCTTCGCCAACGCGGCGGTCATCGGGCTCGGGCTCTGGCTGACGCCCGGGGTGTCGGTCGACAGCGTCGGGGCGGTCGTCGTCGCCTCGTGGGTCTACGGCGCCGTCATGGCGCTGCTGACGTGGGTCTTCTCGATCAGCACCCGCGACTACCTGACGGTGCACGCGGTGCGCATGTCGCGAGCGGCGGGGGAGGGACGCGTCGAGGACCCCGACGTGCCGGGGGTCGTGTTCGTGCAGCTCGACGGCGTACCGGCCCCCTTGCTGGAGAACGAGATCCGGGCCGGCAACCTGCCGACGATCAGCCGGTGGGTGCGCTCGGGCACCCACACCTGGACCGAGTGGCGGGCCCGGGTGCCCTCGACCACCCCCGTGAGCCAGGCGGGCCTGCTCCACGGCTCCAACGACGGCATCCCGGCCTTCCGCTGGTTCGACCGCGCCGAGGGGCGGCTCGTCGTGGCCAACCGCCCCGAGGACGCCGCCCTCATCGAGCGGCGGCTCTCCGACGGCCGGGGTCTGCTCGCCGACGACGGCGTCAGCATCTCCAACCTGTTCTCGGGCGACGCGCCGACCTCGCTGCTGTCGATGAGCGGCCTGCGCGACAAGGACGTCCGGCTCGGGCCGTCGAGCTCCTACGCGGCCTTCTTCACCCACCCCGCCGGTTTCGTGCGCGCCGTCGTCATGTCGGTCGGCGAGATGGTCAAGGAGGTGTTCCAGGCGCGGCGCCAGGAGCGGCGCGACGTCCGCCCGCGCATCCACCGCGGTGGGTCCTACGTCGCGCTGCGGGCCGTCACCAACGTCCTGCTGCGCGACCTCAACGTGGCCCTCGTCGTCGAGGCGATGATGCGCGGTGCCCGGTCGGTGTACGTCGACTTCGTCGACTACGACGAGATCGCCCACCACGCCGGGGTGACGCGGCCCGAGTCGCTCGCCGCGCTCTACGGCCTCGACGAGGTGCTGCGGACCCTCGAGACGGTCGCCCGCTCGGGGGCGACGCCGCGCCGCTACCACTTCGTGCTCCTGTCCGACCACGGCCAGAGCCAGGGCGCGACCTTCCGCCAGCGCTACGGCCAGTCGCTCGAGGACCTCGTTGCCGAGCACCTCGCGACCGGCTCCGGCGTCGTGGCCTCGACGCGTGAGGTCGAGTCCTGGGGCCCCGTCAACGTGCTCCTCGCCCAGCTCTCGGCACAGAAGAGCGTCACGGGGCACCTGACGCGACGGGCGTTGGGGGACAGAGGGCCCCGGGTCGGGCCGGCGGCCCCCCCCCCGCCCCCCCCCCCCGGCACCGCCCCCCG
>JAEXXY010000021.1 GCA_023451855.1 Actinomycetes bacterium | reverse complement strand
GCACCGCCCCGAGCCGGCGCGCGCCGGCACCGCCGATCTCCGGGCGCCAGCCGCCGATGACGACCGACACGGTGTTGCGGTGCGGCGACTTGAGCCAGTACGGCGAGCGCACACCGGGCACGTACGGGGAGTCGACGCGCTTGGACACGATGCCCTCGAGGCCCTGCTCACGCGTCGCGGCGTGGAGGGCGGGGCCGTCGGTGAACGTCGGCGGGGTCTGCCAGCGCGGCGTCGACAGGTCGAGCCGCTCGAGCGTGGCCCGGCGGTCGCTCCACCGGCGGGCCATCAGGTCGACGCCGTAGAGGCGCAGCAGGTCGAAGGCCATGAGGGTCACCGGGGCCTCCTCGGCCAGCCGCGCGGCGCGTCGGGCGTCGGTGACGTGGAAGCGCTCGGCCATCGCGGCGAAGGAGGGCACGCCCTCGCGCAGCGAGACGATCTCGCCGTCGAGGAGCATGTCGGCGTACTCGGTGTGCAGCCCGTGCAGCTCGGGAAAGGCGACGGTGACGTCGCGCTCGGTGCGCGAGAAGAGGCGCACCGCACCCTCCTCGACGTCGGCGATGACGCGCATTCCGTCCCACTTCACCTCGTGCCTCCACTGCTCCCCGATCGGAATGACCGACGCGGGCGTCGCGAGCATGGGGCGCATGGGTGCATTCTTGTTCCCATGCGAGCCATCTGGAAGGGCGCCGTGTCGTTCGGGCTGGTGAATGTGCCGGTCCGGCTCTTCTCGGCCACGGAGAACCACGACGTGCAGTTCCGTCAGGTCCACGAGAAGGACGGTGGGCGAATCCGGTACCAGCGCGTCTGCGCGATCGACGGCGAGGAAGTGCCGTACTCGGACATCGCCAAGGGATACGAGACCTCCGACGGCCAGATGGTCGTGCTCTCGGACCAGGACATGAAGAGCCTTCCGTCGCGCTCCTCCAAGGAGATCTCGATCGAGAAGTTCGTGCCGTCGGAGCAGATCGACCCGCTCCTGTTCGACAAGAGCTACTACCTCGAGCCCGACAAGACCGGGCTCAAGCCCTACGTCCTGCTCCGCGACGCGCTCGAGAAGGCCGACCGGATGGCCCTGGTCACGGTGTCGATCCGCACCCGGATGACGCTGGCGGTGCTGCGGGTGCGCGAGGGCGTCATCGTGCTGCAGACGCTGCTGTGGGCCGACGAGGTGCGCGCGCCCGAGTTCGAGTCGCTCTCGGAGGAGACGCACGCCACGAGCAAGGAGCTGGCGATGGCGGCCTCACTCGTCGACTCGCTCTCGGGCGACTACGAGCCCGACGAGTTCGAGGACGACTACTCCGAGGCCGTCGAGGCGCTCGTGTCGTCCAAGATCGAGGGCGGCGAGCTGAAGGAGACGCCCGAGCGCGCCGAGGAGGAGACCGAGGTCGTCGACCTGCTCGCGGCCCTGCAGCGCAGCGTCGACAAGGCCAAGGCCGCGCGCGGCGGGTCGGGCGGGTCCGACGACACCGACGCCGGGGACGGCGCCGGCGCGTCGGACAAGCCGGCGAAGAAGGCGGCCGCGAAGACCGCCTCCAAGAGCGCAGCGAAGAAGACGGCTGCCAAGAAGACGTCCACGGCGAAGAAGGCCCCGGCCAAGAAGACCGCGACGAAGAAGGCGTCGCGCAGGGCCAGCTGACCCTCGGTCCGGCCCCTCGTCCGACCGATCGTCCGGTCGCGTCGGCACGAGACCGATGTCACTGCGCCGCGGCGTGGTTCACGGCCTGCTCCTGACCTCTCGGCGAGAGGATGGAACCGTGCAGATCGTCACCGTCGAAGAGCTCCAGAAGCGGCTCCGTGGCCTGCCGGACAACCCGCGCATCGTCACGAGCGGCAACATGGCCATCCCGCTCGAGGCCCTGGCCGTGGTGGACGAGGCCGTCCCGACCTATGTCCTCCATGCGCTCAACGCCCCGAAGGGCCTGCCCGACCGCGACGGCGTCACGGTCGAGACGTGCTTCGTCGGTCCCGGGATGCGCCACCACCCCCGCCTGCGCTACGTGCCGTCGCGGCTCTCGCTCGTGCCGCTGCTCTACAAGCGCTCGCTGCCGCCCGATGTCGTGCTCGTGCACTGCGCGCCGCCCGTCGACGGCCAGGTGAGCCTCGGCCTCGAGGTCAACGTGCTGCCCGCGGCGGTCGAGGCGTGCCGGGCGCGGGGCGGGCTCGTCGTCGCCGTGCTCAACCCGCGGATGCCCTACACGTTCGGCGACGCGCAGCTGCCGGTCGAGCACGTCGACCTCGCCGTCGAGGTGGACGCCCCGCTGGCCTCGCACCTGCCGGTGCCGCCCGACGCCGACAGCGCCGCCATCGGGCAGATCGTCGCTTCGATGGTGCTCGACGGCGCGACGATGCAGCTCGGCATCGGCGCCGTGCCGGACGCGACCCTCGAGGCCCTCGTCGGCCGGCGCGGCCTGCGGGTGTGGACCGAGATGTTCTCCGACGGCGTCCTCGCCCTCGACGCAGCGGGGGCGCTCGACCCCGACCACCCGCTCGTGTCCTCGTTCGTCTTCGGCAGCCAGGACCTCTACGACTGGCTCGACCGCAACCCGCGCGTGCGGATGCTGCGCACCGAGAAGACCAACGACCCCGGCCTCATCGCCCAGCAGCGGCAGATGACCTCGGTCAACACGGCGCTCGAGGTCGACCTCTTCGGGCAGGCCAACGCCTCGCGGATCAACGCCCGCATCCACTCCGGCTTCGGCGGGCAGACCGACTTCATCGTCGGGGCGCTGCACTCCCCCGGCGGCCAGTCGTTCATCGCACTGCGGTCCTGGCACCCCAAGGCCGACTGCTCCACCGTCGTGCCGCTCGTCGACGAGCCGGTGACGAGCTTCCAGCAGAGCGCGTTCGTCACCGAGCACGGCGTCGCACCCCTCTGGGGGCGCAGCGAGCGCGAGCAGTGCCACGACATCATCGAGAACTGCGCCCACCCCCGGGTCCGCGACGACCTCTGGGAGGAGGCGCGCGCGCTCGGGCTGGCCTGAGCCCCGGTCCCGCCGCTGGTCGGCCTAGGGTGGCCGCATGAGCCAGCCCGACGCATCCCGCCCCGTCGCCGTCGTCACCGGGGGCACCCGAGGCATCGGCCTCGGTGTCGTCCGCGACCTCGCGGCGACGCACCACGTCGTCGTCGGCGGTCGCAGCGTCGAGTCGGTGGAAGGCGTTGTGCGCGAGCTGCCTTCCGGGGAGGGGCTGGTCGCCGACCTCGCCGACTGTGCGCCCGGTGGCTCGCTCGAGGAGGCCCTGACCGACCTCGCGGCACGCCACCCACACGTCGACGTGCTCGTGCACTCGGCCGGCGTCCTGCGCAGCGGCACCGTCGCCCACACGCCGGTCTCGGAGTGGATGGAGTCGTTGACCGTCAACGTCGTCGCCGTCGCGGCCGTCACGCAGGCGCTGCTGCCCGCCCTGCGGGCCGCGAAGGGGCGCGTCGTGGCCGTCAACTCCGGGTCGGGCTTCACCAGCTCGCCCGGCGGGGGCGCCTACGCCGCATCGAAGTTCGCGCTGCGGGCCCTGACCGACGCGTTGCGCGAGGAGGAGCGCGGCAAGGGCGTGCGCGTCACGTCGGTGCACCCCGGACGCGTCGACACCGACATGCAGCACGAGCTCGTGTCGTTCGAGCGCGGCGAGTACGACGCGGCCCGCTACCTCGACGTCGAGTCGGTCGTGGCGGCGGTGCGCCTCGCGCTCGAGGCCGGCCCTCGGGCCAACGTCGACAGCATCAGCGTGCGACCGCGCGGGTACACCGACGCCTGACGCGGTGGCCGTTCGGTCGACCTGTCCCGAGCGCCGTTGCGGCACAACGGGTCCCGACGCGTCGGGCGTCAGATGCGGCTCGCACCCCGCGTGGGCGCCGTGGCGAGGCGGGCGAAGGCGAGCGCCTCGGCGAGGTCGACCTCCCGCGCGTCCTGCGACAGCTTGCGTGTCGACACCTCGACGACGACGTCACCGGACCAGCCGGAGTCGGCGAGCAGCTCGAGCACCTCGACACACGGCTGACCCCCGCGGCCCGGCACGAGGTGCTCGTCCTTGAACGAGCCGAGGCCGTCGGCGAGGTGCAGGTGCGCAAGCCGTTCGCCGAGGGCGCTCACCATGGCGACGGCGTCCGACCCGGCGGTGGCCGTGTGCGACAGGTCGATCGTGACGCTGTCGTACGGCTGCTCGACCGGGTCCCAGTGCGGCAGGTAGGCGAGCACCTCGCGGCCGGCGGTGCGCCACGGGTACATGTTCTCGACGGCGAGCCGGATGCCGCTCGCCGCCTCGCGCTCGGCGATCCCGTCGACGAACTGCTCGGCGTAGTCCTTCTGCCACCGGAACGGCGGATGGAGCACGACGACAGGCGCGCCGACCTCGAGCGCGAGGTCGATGGAGCGGTCGATCTTCGTCCAGGGGTCAGGACCCCAGACCCGTTGTGTCAGAAGGAGCGTCGGTGCGTGCACGGACGCGATCGGCAGCCCGTGCAGCTCGGACAGCGCCCGTAGCGCACCGGGTTCGCGGGTGACCGGGTCGGTCCACACCATGACCTCGAGCGAGTCGTAGCCGAGGCGGTCCGCCGTGGCGAACGCCGTGGCGGCGTTCCCGGGGTACACCGACGACGTCGACAGCCCGATGCGGATGCTCATGCGGCCATGCCCGGCTTCATCCGGCGAGGTGGTCGATGCGGCGCAGGATGAGCCCCTCGCGCAGAGCCCACGGGCAGATGTCGACGTGGTCGACCTGGAGCAGGTCGAGGGCGGCCTCGGCGACGAGGGCCCCGGCAAGGAGCTGCCGCGACCGGCCGACCGACACACCGGGCAGCTCGGCTCGGGCTGCGGAGGTCAGGCCGGTGAGCTGCGCCACGATGCGGTGGAGGTCCTCACGGGTCATCGACCGGGGCACGAACGGACCGTCGCCGCGCGCCGCGGCACCGGCGATCCGGGCCAGCGAGCGCATCGTCTTCGACGTGCCCACGACCCGGTCGGGGTCGCCGCCGGTCAGCAGCGGGCGCACGTGCTCGCCGAGCGTGGCGCGGATGCCGGAGCGGACGCGTCGGACGAGGTCGGGGT
>JAEXXY010000008.1 GCA_023451855.1 Actinomycetes bacterium | reverse complement strand
TTCTGCAGCCACCGGCACCTGACGGCCGACGACGCCCGGCTGCTCGAGCGCGCCGCCACCGTCGCGGCCCTCGCCATCACCAAGGACCAGGCCGTCTCGGCCGTCGAGGGCAAGTACCGCGCCGAGTTCCTCCGCGACGCCCTGGCCGGGCGTGCGGGCAGCCCGGCCGACGCCGTGGCGCACGCCGCCTCGCTCGGCTGGGACATCGACCGGCCGCTCGTCGTCGTCGTGGCCGAGACCGACGAGGACGACGACCGCACGACCCGCGATCCAGAGGAGGTGCGCTTCCTCCAGCAGCGCTTCGCGCGGGCGTGGACGCACGCCGTCGCGGTTCGCGACCCGCGCTCGCCCGTCATGGGGTTCAGCCGTGAGGTCGTCACCCTCGTGCCGGTGCCGGAGGGCGCCGACACCGACCGCGTCATGCGCGTCGTCGGCGACCTCGTCCGCGTCGTGCGCGGCGACGGCGGAGGGGGACGGCGCAGCTTCTCGGCGGGCGTCTCCCGGCCCATCACCTCGGCCGCCGGGCTGGCCCAGGCCTACGAGGAGGCGCTGTCGGCCGTCACGGTCGGGCGCCAGATGCAGGGCGACGGCGCCCTGGCGCACGTCGACGGCCTCGGCATCTACCGGCTGCTCGCGCTCGTGCCCGACGGCGCCGACCTGCGCCGGTTCGTGCACGAGTCGCTGCGCGAGCTGGCCACCGACGACTCCGCCGAGAACGCCGGGCTGCGCGACACGCTCCGCGTGCTGCTCGACACCAACCTCAACGTCGCCGAGACGGCCCGCCTGCTCTTCTTCCACTACAACACGCTGCGCTACCGCATCGGCAAGCTCGAGAAGATGCTCGGGCCGTTCACGACCGACCCCGACCTGCGCCTCACCCTGGCGCTGGCCCTCAAGATCCACGCGATGCGCGGCATCTGACCGCTTCGCCCTACGGCACGACCTGCCAGAGGGGCTCCACCGGCGTGTATCAACGTTTGACGAACGCAATACCCTGACCCGGGAGTAGTTTTCGCCCATCCCGGAGTGGGACGTGACCCGCATCACCGCATGCGGCAACCATAGGAGTCGGAATGGCTTTGGGCTGGAAACTGCACGGGGACGGCAAGACGCTGGGGCCCGACGACGTCGTCGCCCCCGACGAGCGGCTCTCGTGGGGCAAGACGGTCGGGCTCGGCGCCCAGCACGTCGTCGCGATGTTCGGCGCGACGTTCGTCTTCCCCCTGATCATGGGCCTCAACCCGCAGCTCGCGATCATGATGAGCGGCATCGCGACGATCTGCTTCCTGCTCATCGTCAAGGGCAAGGTGCCGAGCTACCTCGGCACGTCGGCGAGCTTCGTCGGCGCAGTCGTTGCGATCCGCGCCCAGGGCGGCACGTCGCAGGAGGTCACCGGCGCCATCCTCGTCGCGGGCCTCGTGCTCGCGCTCGTCGGCGTCGCGATCCACTTCCTCGGGTCATCGGTCCTGCACAGGGTGCTGCCACCGGTCGTCACCGGTGCGGTCGTCATGCTCATCGGTTTCAACCTCGCGCCGGTCGTCGCCGGCATCTACTGGCCCCAGGACCAGTGGGTCGCACTGCTCGTCATGACCTTCACCATCATCTGCGCCGTCGCGTTCCGGGGCTTCATCTCCCGCATCGCGGTCTTCCTGGCCCTGATCTTCGGCTACGTCATCTCATGGCTGTTCGACAAGCTCTTCGGCCAGATCACGTCCTTCGACGCCGGCGCCGGCAAGGTCACGACGCACTTCCGCACGAACTTCGACAACATCTCCAACGCGCCCTGGTTCGGCTTCCCGCCCCACACCGAGATCGTGGGGGGCAAGGAGATCGTCGGCGTCCACGCGCCCTCCTTCTCGATCGCAGCCATCCTGCTCGTGCTCCCGGCCGTCATCGCCCTCGTCGCCGAGAACACCGGCCACGTCAAGGCCGTCGCCGAGATGACGAAGGCCGACCTCGACCCGTACATGGGCCGCGCCATCGCCGCCGACGGCATCGGAACGGTCATCGCGAGCTCCGTCGGCGGGTCGCCGACGACGACCTACGCGGAGAACATCGGGGTCATGGCCGCGACGCGCGTCTACTCCACGGCGGCGTACTACGTCGCCGCGACCGTGGCGATCATCTTCGGCCTCTCGCCGAAGTTCGGCGCCCTCGTCGCCTCGGTGCCGGGCGGGGTGCTCGGCGGCATCACCGTCGTGCTCTACGGCATGATCGGCCTGCTCGGTGCGAAGATCTGGAAGGAGAACGGGGTCGACTTCGGCAACCCGATCAACCTCGTCCCGATCTCCGCCGGCATCATCATCGGTATCGGCAACGTCGAGCTGAAGTTCACCGACAGCTTCACCCTGGGCGGTATCGCCCTCGGCACCATCGTCGCCGTCGGCGCCTACCACCTGGCCCGGACGCTCGCGCCGGCCGACCTGCGTGAGCGGGCGGACGCCACGGGAGGCACGATGTTGGCGCTGGGCAAGGCCGAGTACGGCGACAGCGACGGCATCGACGACCTCTACCAGGACGCCCCCGGCGGCCCGGACCGTCGCCGCTGACGCTCCAACCACACGACGCGCACCAACCGCGTGGCCCCCGACGGTGTCGGGGGCCATGCCCTTTCCCGGTGGTGGCCGGACCGCCTACCGGGCAGACGTCGGCGGCCGGACCCGGTTCCTTCGGCAGAACGTGCCAAAACCGGCGGCACACCGATGCATCCGGATTCTCTGGTTCCACCCCTCAACGGAAGGCAGGATCGGTTCGGTGAAGCCCGCACCCTTCGTGCACCATGCACCGCGCTCCGTCGACGAGGCCGTCGCCGTGCTCGCGCAGGCCGGCCACGACGGCAAGGTCCTCGCCGGCGGCCAGAGCCTCGTGCCCGTCCTCAACATGCGCCTGGCCTCGCCCGGCCACCTCGTCGACGTCAACGGCATCCCGGGGCTCGACGGCATCGACGTCTCCCCCGACGCCGTGCGCGTGGGCGCGCTCGTGCGCCACCACGGGCTCGAGCGGTCCGACGC
>JAEXXY010000047.1 GCA_023451855.1 Actinomycetes bacterium | reverse complement strand
CGCCTGGGACGTCGACACGCTGCCCGACGCCGCACCGCGCGACACCGCAGGCATCCTCGCAGCCGCTGCGGCCGGCGAGCTCGGTGCCCTCGTCGTCGGTTGTCTCGACCCGGCCGACCTGCCCGGTGACCTCCAGGCCGACGCGGCCGCCGCGCTGGAGAAGGCGTTCGTCGTCTCGCTCGAGCTGCGCGAGTCGGCCGTCACGGCCGTCGCCGACGTCGTCCTGCCGGTCGCCCCGCAGGCCGAGAAGCTCGGCTCGTACGTCAACTGGGAAGGACGCGTCCGGCCCTTCGAGGAGGCGCTGACGAGCAACGCCGTCAGCGACCACCGCGCCCTCGACATGCTCGCCAGCGAGATGGGCTTCTTCCTCGAGACCCGCACGCAGCGCGAGGTGCACGCGCAGTTCGAGGCGCTCGGCCCCTGGGGCGGTGCGCGCGGCACGGCCGCGCCGGCCGGCCACCGGGCCGCCGGGTCCGCCTCGGGCAGTGGCGACTTCGTCCTGTCCACGTGGGCCACGCTCCTCGACGCCGGCCGGATGCAGGACGGCGAGCCGTTCCTCGCCGGCACGGCGCCCAAGCCCGTCGCCCGCCTCTCGACCGGCTCGGCCGCCGGCCTCGGCGTCGCCGACGGCGAACCCGTCACCGTGTCCGGCCCGGCCGGCAGCGTCACGCTTCCCGCCTCGGTCGTCGACGGCATGGTCGACGGCGTCGTCTGGCTGCCGACCAACTCGCGCTCCGGCGACACGTCCTGTTCCGTGCGCGCCGGCCTCGGTACCGACGCCGGTGGACGCGTCTCCGTCACGAAGGGTGGTGCCGCATGAGCCTCAGCCTCGCGGCAGCAGGGGTGGCCGCGGTCGCCCCGATGACCGAGAACCCGACCGCCGACTTCAGCGACACCCCGCTGTGGGTCTCGCTCATCAAGGCCGTCGGCATCTTCGTCTACCTGCTCCTGTCGACGCTGCTCGTCATCTGGTTCGAGCGTCGCGTCATCGGCCGGATGCAGCAGCGCCCCGGCCCGAACCGCAACGGCCCCTTCGGCCTGCTGCAGACCCTCGCCGACGGCATGAAGTCGATGCTCAAGGAGGACATCACCCCGGCGAACGCCGAGAAGATCATCTACACGCTCGCCCCGCTCATCGCGGCGACGATGGCCTTCGTCTCGTTCGCGATCATCCCGCTCGGCGGCATGGTCTGGATGTTCGGCCACCACACGCCGCTGCAGGTCACCGACGTCCCCGTCGCCGTCCTGCTCGTGCTGGCGGTCGCGTCGGTCGGCGTCTACGGCATCATCCTGGCCGGCTGGTCCTCGGGCTCGACCTACCCGCTGCTCGGCGGCCTGCGCTCCACCGCCCAGGTCATCAGCTACGAGATCGCCATGGGCCTCTCGCTCGTCGCGATCTTCCTCTACAGCGGCTCGATGTCGACGTCCTCGATCGTGTCGGCGCAGAGCTCGCTCTGGTACATCCTGCCGGCGTTCTTCTCCTTCGCCGTCTACCTCATCACCATGGTCGGCGAGACCAACCGTCTGCCCTTCGACCTCGCCGAGGGTGAGGGTGAGCTGACCGGTGGCTTCCACACCGAGTACTCCTCGATGCGCTTCGCGATGTTCTTCCTCGGTGAGTACGTCAACATGTTCACCGTCTCCGCGCTGGCCACGACGCTCTTCCTCGGTGGCTGGCAGGCCCCGCCGTTCATCTCGATGATCGGCGACGGCGCCCTGGCCGGCGGCTGGTGGGGCCTGCTGTGGTTCACCATCAAGCTGTGGCTGTTCATGTTCGTCTTCGTCTGGCTGCGTGGCTCGCTGCCCCGCGTCCGGTACGACCAGTTCATGCGCTTCGGCTGGAAGTTCCTCATCCCGATCACGCTCGCGTGGGTCGTGGCGGTCGCCTTCATCCGTGGCGCCCAGCTCGGCTTCCTCGGTGACAGCACGCTGACCATCGCCGGCCGCCAGCTGTCCGTGGCGACCGTCGTCATCGTCAGCGTCGTCGCCGTCATCGCCCTCGCCGCGGCGTGGATCTGGGACGACAAGCGTGCCGCCCGCCTCGCTGCCGAGGAGGAGCGCCCGCCGGAGGAGATCGACCCGTTCGCCGGCGGCTACCCCGTCCCGCCGCTGCCGGGCCAGCGCCTCGTCGAACCGGGCAACCGCCTCGGCTCCGAGCCGGTGCTGTCCTCGGCGAGCACGACCACCTCGACTCCCGCCAAGGAGGAGACCCATGGCTGACGACACCGTCGGCAAGGACGTCACCGGACCCGCGCAGGGCTCCGGCGCCGTCGGCAAGCCGCAGCGAGACCAGGAGGGCGCCCGGTCGGGCGACGAGCGCGAGAAGGGGTTCCTCGCCGAGCTCCTCGCGCCGGTCGCCGGCTTCGGGGTGTCGTTCTCGACGATGTTCCGCAAGGTCGCGACCGAGGAGTACCCGGAGAAGCCGCGCCCGACGGCGCCGCGCTTCCACGGCCGCCACCAGCTCAACCGTCACCCCGACGGCCTCGAGAAGTGCGTGGGCTGCGAGCTGTGCGCGTGGGCCTGCCCGGCCGACGCGATCCTCGTCGAGGGCGCGGACAACGACGACACCCCCGGTGGTGCCGGCCGGTTCAGCCCGGGCGAGCGCTACGGCCGCGTCTACCAGATCAACTACCTGCGCTGCATCTTCTGCGGCCTGAGCATCGAGGCGTGCCCGACCCGCGCGCTGACGATGACGAACTTCTACGAGCTGGCCGACAACGACCGCGGCAAGCTCATCTTCACCAAGGACCAGCTCCTCGCGCCGCTGCAGGGCGGCATGCTCCCGCCGCCGTTCCCGATGGCCGAGGGCATGGAGGAGCGCGACTACTACCTGGGCAAGGTCACCGGGCCCACCGACGCGCAGCGCGAGTACGTCGCCGCGCGTGACGCCGCCCAGGACACCGACGACCTCGACCTGCCGGAGTTCGCGGAGGCGCCGGGCAACGTCGGCGCGTCCGGCCCCGGCCAGCACGACCTCGTCCACGCGGTCAACCCGACCGCGGCGAACACCCGGGAAGGGGCGAACCCGTGACCTCCTCCGCCGAAGCCTTCGGCTTCTGGCTGCTGGCCCCGCTCGCCGTGATCGCGGCGCTGGGCCTGCTCTTCGCCAGGAAGGCCGTGCACGCCGCGCTCGGCATGGCACTCGTCATGACGGTCCTCGGCATCTTCTACATCATGCAGAAGGCCGACTTCCTCGGCATCGTGCAGGTGTTCGTCTACACCGGCGCCGTCATGATGCTCTTCCTCTTCGTCCTCATGCTCGTCGGCGTCGACTCCTCCGACTCGATCGTCGAGACGATCAAGGGCCAGAAGCTGGCCTCGTTCCTGCTCGTCATCGGCCTGGCCGGCGTCCTCTTCTTCGCGATCGGGTCGGCCACCTTCGACCAGGCCACGGTCCAGACGGGGCTCGACAAGCTCGAGGCGACCAACCGCGACCCGGGCAACATCACGAGCCTGGCCGAGCTGATCTTCGGCCAGTACGTGTGGATCTTCGAGGTCACCTCGGCCCTGCTCATCACGGCCGCGCTCGGCGCCATGGTCCTGGCCCACCGCGAGCGGCTGATGCCGCGCCGCACGCAGGCCGAGTGGGCCGCCAAGCGCGTGCGCGACAACGAGCACGTCGCGGGCCTGCCGGCCCCCGGCGTCTACGCCCGCCACAACGCCGTCGACACCCCGGCGCTGCTGCCCGACGGCACGCCGAGCGACCTGTCCGTCTCACGCGTCCTCGTCGCCCGCGACCAGGTCGCGACGACCGACGGGTTCCGCGACGTCGAGCGCCACATGGAGCACGAGATCGAGGAGGGTCGGTCCAAGTGAGCCCGATGCACTACGTCTACCTGGCGGTGCTGCTCTTCGCCATCGGCGGGGCCACCGTGCTGACGCGTCGCAACGCGATCATCGTGTTCATGGGCGTCGAGCTCATGCTCAACGCGACGAACCTCGCCCTCGTCACCTTCTCGCGGATGCACGGCAGCCTCGACGGTCAGGTCATGGCCCTGTTCGTCATGGTCGTCGCCGCCGCGGAGGTCGTCGTCGGACTCGCCATCATCATGGCGATCTTCCGTGCCCGCCGGTCGGCCTCGGTCGACGACGCCAACCTGCTGAAGCTGTAAGGAGCGCCGGACAGCATGGGAACACTCGTCCAGACGCTGACGGGCCACACGAGCTCGCTCGGCACCTACGCGGGGCTCGCCGCCCACGAGGGAGAGGCGCACGCCGCCACCGGCGTGACGTCGGCTGCGTGGCTGCTCGTCGCGCTGCCGATGCTCGGCGCCGCGATCCTCCTGCTCGGCGGACGCCGCACCGACAAGTTCGGCCCGATCCTCGGGACCGCCCTGTCGTGGGGCTCGTTCGTCGTCGGCGCCGTCATCTTCTTCTCGATGCTCGGCCGTGGCCCCGAGGACCGCGCGCAGACCGTCGACCTCTTCGACTGGATCTCGGCCGGCAGCTTCCACGTGAACGCGGGCCTGCTCGTCGACCAGCTCTCGATGGTCTTCGTCCTGCTCATCACGTTCGTCGGCTCGCTCATCCACGTGTACTCGATCGGGTACATGGCGCACGACCCCGACAAGCGGCGCTTCTTCGCCTATCTCAACCTCTTCGTGGCGTCGATGCTCCTGCTCGTCCTCGCCAACTCCTACCTGCTGCTCTACGTCGGCTGGGAGGGCGTGGGCCTGGCGAGCTACCTGCTCATCGGCTTCTGGAACTACAACCCGGCCTACGCCACCGCGGCCAACAAGGCGTTCATCGCCAACCGCGTCGGTGACTTCGGCCTGTCGGTCGCCATCATGCTGATGTTCTTCCACTTCGGCGCCGTCGACTTCACGACCGTCCTCGGGGCGGCCGGCAGCAACGCCAACCAGGGCTTCATGACGGCGATGGGCCTCATGCTCCTGCTCGGTGCCTGCGGCAAGTCGGCGCAGTTCCCGCTGCAGAGCTGGCTCGGCGACGCCATGGCCGGCCCGACGCCGGTGTCGGCGCTCATCCACGCGGCAACCATGGTCACCGCGGGCGTCTACCTCGTCGTGCGCTCCGCGCCGATCTTCGAGGCCGCCCCGACCGCCCAGCTCGTCGTCGTCATCGTCGGCGCGATCACGCTGCTCTTCGGGGCGATCGTCGGCTGCGCCAAGGACGACATCAAGAAGGCCCTCGCGGCCTCGACGATGAGCCAGATCGGCTACATGATGCTCGCCGCGGGCCTCGGCCCGGTCGGCTACGCCTTCGCGATCTTCCACCTGCTCATGCACGGCTTCTTCAAGGCCGGGATGTTCCTCGGCGCCGGGTCGGTCATGCACGGCATGAACGACCAGGTCGACATGCGCCGCTTCGGTGGCCTGTCCGGCGCCATGAAGATCACGTGGGCCACCTTCGGCATCGGCTGGCTCGCGATCCTCGGGGTGCCCCCGTTCTCCGGCTTCTGGAGCAAGGACAAGATCATCGAGGCCGCCTTCATCGGCGAGGGCTGGCGCCCGTGGGTCTTCGGCACAGCCGCCCTCGTCGGAGCCGGCATCACGGCCTTCTACATGTCGCGCCTGTTCTTCATGACCTTCCACGGCAAGAAGCGCTGGACCGACGACGTCCACCCGCACGAGTCGGGCAGGCTCATGACTGTCCCGATGATCGTGCTCGCCTTCGGGTCGGCCTTCCTCGGTCTGATCCTCGGACCGACGGGCCTGTTCACCTCGTGGCTCGAGCCGGTCACCGGCGCCGAGCCCGAGGGTGCCCACCCCGTGATCCCGGTCCCGGTGCTCCTCGTCCTGACGCTCGTCCTCGTCGCAGCCGGCGGTGCGTTCGCCTGGCTGCGCTACTGGCGCGACGAGGTGCCGGTCACGGCCCCCGCCGGCAGCCTGCTCACGCAGGCGGCCCGCCAGGACCTCTACCAGGACCAGGTCAACGAGGCCCTCCTCATGCGACCCGGCATCCACCTGACGCGCTCGCTCGTCTTCGCCGACAGCAAGGGTGTCGACGGTGCGGCCGGTGGCCTCGCCGCGCTCATCGGCGGGACCAGCGCCCGCCTGCGCAAGCTGCAGAACGGCTTCGCACGCTCCTATGCCCTGACGATGCTCGCGGGCGTCGTCGCCATCCTCGGTGCCCTGTGGGTGATCTCCTGATGACGACCGTCTCGACCGTCTCGACGGTGACGACCAGCATGTCCAGCGTCCCGTGGCTGACGATCCTCGGGGTCGTGCCGCTCGTCGGCGCGCTCCTCGTCGCGTTCCTGCCCGGCGGTGCCGAGACCGCCAAGCGCGTCGCGCTCGGCACCTCGGTGCTGACGCTGGTGATCGGCGTCGTCGCCGCGCTCCAGTTCGACCGGCACAGCTCGGCGCAGTTCCAGCTCGGTGAGCTGCACCCGTGGATCCCGCAGTTCGGGGTCAGCTACGCGCTCGCCGTCGACGGCATCGCGCTCGTGCTCATCCTCATGGCCCTCGTCCTGACGCCGGTGTGCATCCTCGCCGCGTGGCACGACGTCGCCGAGGAGCCCGGACCGAGCGGCGCCCGGCGCGTCAAGACCTACTTCGCGCTGCTGCTCGTCCTCGAGACGTTCATGGTCGGGGTCTTCGCGGCCACCGACGTGTTCCTCTTCTACGTCTTCTTCGAGGCGATGCTCATCCCGGTGTACTTCCTCATCGGGCGCTTCGGCGGCCCGCGCCGGCAGTACGCCGCGATGAAGTTCCTCCTCTTCTCGCTCGCCGGTGGCCTCGTCATGCTCGTGGCCGTCATCGGCCTCGGCGTCCAGGGCCCGGGCGGCGCCGAGGGCTTCCTCGTCGAGCGCCTCACCGGTCTGCAGATGGACCCGACCACCGAGCGCCTGCTCTTCGTCGGCTTCTTCCTGGCCTTCGCGGTCAAGGCCCCGATGGTGCCGGTGCACACGTGGCTGCCCGACGCCGCCACCGAGTCGACGCCGGCGACGGCGACGCTGCTCGTCGGTGTCCTCGACAAGGTCGGCACTTTCGGGATGATCCGGTTCTGCCTGCAGCTGTTCCCGGAGGCGAGCCGGTGGGCCACGCCCGTCGTCATCGTCCTCGCGGTCGTCTCGATCATCTACGGGGCGCTGCTCGCCATCGGCCAGACCGACATGATGCGGCTCATCTCCTACACGTCGATCAGCCACTTCGGGTTCATCGTGCTCGGCATCTTCGCCTTCACCTCGACCGGCAACGCCGGCTCGAACCTCTACATGGTCAACCACGGGTTCTCGACGGCGGCGCTGTTCCTCTTCGCCGCGATGCTCGTGCGGCGCCGGGGCAGCAAGCGCATCCCCGACTTCGGTGGGTGGCAGCGGGTCACGCCCGGCCTCGCGGGGATCTTCCTCGTCGCCGGCCTGTCGGGTCTCGCGCTGCCGGGCCTGAGCAGCTTCGTCTCGGAGTTCCTCGTGCTCGTCGGCAGCTTCCCGACGCAGCCGGTGGCGGCCGTCATCGCCACGACCGGCATCATCCTCGCGGCGCTCTACATCCTGCTCATGTACAAGCGGGTCATGACGGGTCCGAAGCCCGAGGGCATCGTCGGTGAGCGCGAGCACGCCGGCCTCGACGAGCAGGGCCGGCGCGGCCTTTCGCTCGTCCGCGACCTGACGACCCGCGAGAAGGTCGTCGCGGTCCCGATCATCGCGGCCTTCCTCGTGCTCGGCTTCTACCCGAACCTGGCGCTCAACGTCATCAACCCGGCCGTCGACAAGACGCTCACCGTCGTCAAGACCGCCGATCCGTCCGTCAACCCGGCCGGCACGCTGGCCGAAGGGAGCTCGAAGTGACCGCCGCCGCCCCGCTGGCGCTGACCACGCTTCCCGCCGCGTTCCAGCAGTCGAACGTCGACTACCTGGCCATCCTGCCGATGCTCATCGTGTTCGGCACGGGCCTGGTCGGCGTGCTCGTCGAGGCGTTCGCGCCGCGCTCGAGCCGCCACGTGACGCAGGTGTCGCTCGCGGTGGCCGGCCTCGTCGCCTCGGCGGTCGCAGTCGTCGCGGCCTCGAGCCACGAGGGCCTGACGATGGGCCTGACCGACGGCGCGACCAACCGCCAGCTGTTCGCGCTGGCCATCGACGGCCCGGCCCTGTTCATGCAGGGCGCGATCGTCCTCATGGGCATCCTCGGAGTCCTGACGATGGCCGAGCGCTTCGGCGGCACGGGGCCCGACGCGTTCACCCCGAGCGGCGCGTCGACGCCGGGCTCGCCCTACGAGACGGCCGCGGCCCGCGCGGGAGCGCTGACCTCCGAGGTCTTCCCGCTGACGATGTTCGCCATCGGCGGCATGATGCTCTTCCCGGCGACGAACGACCTCATCGGGATGTTCGTCGCCCTCGAGGTGCTCTCGCTGCCGCTCTACATCCTCTCGGGCCTGGCCCGACGCCGTCGCCTGCTCTCGCAGGAGGCCTCGCTCAAGTACTTCCTCCTCGGCGCGTTCAGCTCGGCGTTCTTCCTCTTCGGCACGGCGCTGCTCTACGGCTACGCGGGCTCGGTGTACTTCGGCGACCTCTCCAAGGCCGTGGCCACCGGTCCGATCGAGATGAACGGCCTGCTCCTGCCGGGCGCGTTCCTCGTCTTCGTCGGCCTGCTGTTCAAGGTGGGTGCGGTGCCGTTCCACGCGTGGACGCCCGACGTCTACCAGGGCGCCCCGACTCCGGTCACCGGCTTCATGGCAGCGTGCACCAAGGCGGCCGCCTTCGGCGCGATCCTGCGCCTGGCCTACACCGGCCTCGACACCGCGCGGTGGGAGTGGCAGAACGCCATCGTCGTCGTCGCGCTGCTGACGATGGTCGTCGGCTCGGTGCTGTCGGTCACCCAGACCGACGTCAAGCGCCTGCTCGCCTACTCCTCGATCGCGCACGCCGGGTTCATCCTCGTCGGTGTCCTCGCCTTCGACCGTTCGGGCGTCGGCTCGGTGCTCTTCTACCTCGTCGCCTACGGCTTCTCGACGATCGCAGCCTTCGCCATCGTGTCGCTCGTGCGCCAGAACGGCACCGAGGCCACGCACCTGTCGCAGTGGGCCGGTATCGGCCGTCGCCACCCGGTCGTCGGCTCGGCGTTCGCCTTCCTCATGCTCGCCTTCGCCGGCATCCCGCTGACGAGCGGCTTCGTGTCGAAGTTCGGCGTCTTCGCGGCTGCCATCGCCACGGGCGGCGCGACCGGAACGGTCCTGGCCGTCGTCGGTGTGCTGTGCAGCGCCATCACGGTGTTCGTCTACGCCCGCGTCATCGTCCTGATGTTCTTCAGCGAGGCCCCCGACGAGTCGGTGGAGGTCGTGACGCCGTCCGTCACCACGACGTTCTCCATCGCGGTGGGCACGCTCGTGACCCTCGCGCTCGGCGTCCTGCCCTCGGCGCTGCTCGACCTCGCCGACCGCGCGTCGCAGTTCGTTCGGTGAGCGGGAGCCGATGACGACGCACGCCACGCCGCCGGTCCTCGGGATCCCCGGGGCCACGCCCGAGCTCGCCGCCACCCTGCGCGGCGGGCTCGAGCGGGTCGACGCCCTCCTGCGCGAGGTCGTCGACCACGACGACCCGTTCATCGCGCAGGCCTCGGGCCACCTGCTCGAGGCCGGTGGCAAGCGGTTCCGGCCGCTGCTGACGCTGCTGGCGGCCGAGCTGGGCGAGGGCATCAACGACGACGTCGTGCGCGCCGCGGCCGGGGTCGAGCTGACCCACCTCGCCTCGCTCTACCACGACGACGTCATGGACGACGGGCGCATGCGCCGGGGCGTCACGTCGGCGAACGTCGCCTTCGGCAACTCCACGGCGATCCTCGTCGGCGACCTGCTCTTCGGCAAGGCCTCCGAGCTCGTCGCCGGGCTCGGGGCGGAGGCGGTGCTCATCCAGGCGCAGACCTTCGTGCGGCTGTGCGCGGGGCAGATCCGCGACGACCGCGCCTGCCCCGAGGGCGTCGACCCGGTCGACTACTACCTCGGCGTCCTCGCCGACAAGACCGGCGTGCTCATCGCGACGGCTGGCCGCTACGGCGTCATGTTCAGCGGCGGCACGGCCGAGACGGCCGAGACGCTGCGCCTCTACGGCGAGAAGGTCGGCATCGCCTTCCAGCTCGCCGATGACCTCATCGACATCGAGTCCGAGTCGGGGGAGTCCGGCAAGCTGCCCGGGACCGACCTGCGCGAAGGCGTCGACACGCTCGCCGTGCTGCGGGCCCGGTCGCTCGCCGACCCGTCCGAGCCGCAGGACGCCCGGCTGCTCGAGC
>JAEXXY010000522.1 GCA_023451855.1 Actinomycetes bacterium | reverse complement strand
TGACCTTCGACCACGAGCACGTGCCCCAGGAGGTCCTCGCCGAGCTCGAGGCCGAGGGCGTCGTGCTGCACCCGACGCCCGCGGCCCTGCGCTTCGCCCAGGACAAGCTCGCCATGCGCGAGCGCCTCGAGGCGCTCGGCGTCGCGTGCCCCCGCTGGCGCGCCGCCCGGACGGCAGAGGACGTCGAGGCCTTCGCCGCCGAGGTGGGCTGGCCGGTCATCGCCAAGACGCCGCGCGGGGGCTACGACGGCAAGGGCGTCACCGTGGCCCGGTCGGTCGAGGACGTCGCGGAGTGGCTCGCCCACGTCGGCGAGCCCGGCCCGCTGGAGGACGGCCTGCTCCTCGAGGAGAAGGTCGCCTTCACCCGCGAGATCGCCGTCCTCGTGGCCCGCAGCCCTTCTGGGCAGGCCGCGGCCTGGCCCGTCGTCGAGACAGTGCAGACCGACGGCATCTGCACCGAGGTCCTCGCGCCGGCACCGCACCTGTCCGCAGACCTCGCCTCGAGCGCCACCGAGGCCGCGCTGCGGATCGCGGGCGAGCTCGGCATCACCGGTGTGCTCGCCGTCGAGATGTTCGAGGTCGAGCGCGACGGTGCCCCGGCCTACCTCGTCAACGAGCTCGCGATGCGTCCGCACAACAGCGGCCACTGGTCGATGGACGGCGCCGTGACGGGCCAGTTCGAGCAGCACCTGCGCGCCGTGCTCGACCTGCCGCTCGGCGACCCGCGCCCGCGCGCCGCATGGACCGTCATGGCGAACGTGCTCGGCGGCGACCGCCCGGAGCACGAGGAGCTCTACTCGGCCTACCGGCACATCATGGCGCGCGACCCCGGCGTCAAGGTCCACCTCTACGGCAAGGGCGTGCGACCGGGCCGCAAGATCGGTCACGTCAACGTCAGCTCGACCGACCTCGCCGACGCGCGCGAGCGGGCCGGGCACGCCGCCGACTACCTGCGCGGCACCGTCACCGAGTGAGAGCGAGGACACCGTGAGCGAGCAGCAGACCACCGCCGCGATCGACCCCATCGACCCCGTCGTCGGCATCGTCATGGGCAGCGACAGCGACTGGCCCGTCATGCGCGAGGCCGCCCGTGCCCTGCAGGAGTTCGGGATCCCGTTCGAGGCCGACGTCGTGTCGGCGCACCGGATGCCCGACGAGATGATCGCCTACGGCCACGACGCGGCTGGCCGTGGGCTGCGCGTCGTCATCGCCGGTGCCGGGGGAGCGGCCCACCTGCCGGGGATGCTCGCGTCGGTGACGCCGCTGCCGGTCGTCGGCGTGCCGGTGCCCCTGAAGTACCTCGACGGGATGGACTCGCTGCTGTCGATCGTGCAGATGCCGGCCGGGGTGCCGGTCGCGACCGTGTCGGTGGGCGGGGCCCGCAACGCGGGCCTGCTCGCGGCCCGGATCATCGCCTCGGGCTCGGACGAGCTGGCGGCCGACGTGCGCGAGCGGATGCTCGCCTTCCAGGAGGACCTGCGCGACCAGGCGCACGCCAAGGGCGCCAAGCTGCGCGACGAGGTCGCCCGCGGCCTCGACTGACTGCACTGCCTACGTCACTGCTGCACGGGACGCAGCACTGACGTAGCGCTCACGAAGCCCTGCCTACGTCACTGCTGCACGGGGCGCAGCACTGACGTAGCGCTCACGAAGCCCTGCCTACGTCACTGCTGCACGGGATGCAGCACTGACGCAGCGCTCACGTGGCGCTGCCCACGTCACTGCTGCACGGGGCGCAGCACTGACGCAGCGCTCAGCCGGTGACGGCGTCGGCTCCGTCGCCGGGCTGGACCCGCGGGAACTCGATCTTCGGGCAGGTGTCCATGACGACCGAGAGCCCGGCCGCCTCGGCGCGGGCCGCGGCGTCCTCGTCGACGACGCCGAGCTGCAGCCACAGCGCCTCGATGCCGAGCCGCTCACGCTGCTCGATCGCCTCGTCGACCACGGCACCCACGTGCTCGCTGTTGACGAAGAAGTCGACGACCTTGACGACCGAGCCGTCGGGGATGTCGGCGAGCGAGGCGTAGCCGGTGGCGCCGTGGACCGTGGCCGCCGACGGGTGCACGGGCACCAGGCGCATGCCGAGCTCGCGCTGGAGCCAGAGCGAGACGCGGTAGGCGGTGCGGTCCGGGTTGTCGCCGAGCCCGATGACGGCCCACGTCGCCGGCGTGTGGAGCAGGTCGCGGATGGCGTCGGGGTCGTTGCGGTGGGGGGCCATGCGCCCCATCCTCACACGCGTGGGAGCGCCGGACGCGTCCGGCACGTCAGGGAACCGTTCAGCCTTCCATGGTTGGATGGCCCGATGCGATTTGGAATGTTCGTCCCCCAGGGTTGGCGCATGGATCTCGTCGGCATCGAGCCGGCCCAGCAGTGGGAAGCCATGGTCAACCTCGCCAAGCACGCCGACGACGGCGACGTCTTCGAGTCCATCTGGGTCTACGACCACTTCCACACGGTGCCGCAGCCCTCGAGCGAGGCCACGCACGAGGCGTGGACGCTCATGGCGGCCTTCGCCGCCGCGACGGACCGGGTGCGGCTCGGCCAGATGTGCACGTGCATGGCCTACCGCAACCCCGCCTACCTCGCGAAGGTCGCCGCGACCGTCGACGTCATCTCGGGCGGCCGCACCGAGATGGGCATCGGCGCCGGCTGGTACGAGCACGAGTGGCGCGCCTACGGCTACGGCTTCCCGAAGGCCGGTGACCGCCTCGGGGCCCTCCGCGAGGGCGTGCAGATCTTCCGCGACATGTGGACCAAGGGCGAGGCCACGCTCGACGGGTCGTACTACCAGGTCGACGGCGCACTCTGCTTCCCGCGGCCGCTCCAGGGCACGAGCCACCCGGGCAGCGCCGACAACGGCATCCCGATGTGGATCGCCGGCGGCGGCGAGAAGGTGACGCTCAAGATCGCGGCGCAGTACGCCGACTACACGAACTTCGACGGCGCCCCCGAGGGCTTCGACCACAAGAGCGAGGTCCTCAAGGGCCACTGCGACGCCCTCGGCCGCGACTTCGGCTCGATCGTCCGCTCGGCCAACTACAACGTCGTCATCGGCGAGACCGAGTCCGACGTCGAGGACCGCCTCAAGTTCAACGGCGAGCTGCTACGCCGCGGCGGCGTGCCCGAGAACAAGGTCGAGGAGCACGTCGAGAGCCTGCGGCGCCAGCCGGCCGTCGGTACGCCCGAGCAGGTCGTCGAGATGCTCACGGACATGCAGTCGCGGGGCATGACCTACGCCATCACGTACTTCGGCGAGGCCGCCTACGACCGTTCCGGCATCGAGCTGTTCGAGGAGAAGGTCGCCCCCGAGCTCAAGGGCTGAGGACGCACGACGACCCGGCTGGGCGGCCTACCAGGCCGTCCAGCCGCCGTCGACGGCCACGACCTGGCCGGTGACGTACGCCGACGCGTCGGAGGCGAGCCACGTGACGACGCCGCGGAAGTCGTCCTCGGTGCCCATCCGCGCGAGCGGCGTCAGGGCCTCGTAGCGTTCGACGAAGGCGTCGTCCTGGCCGCGGGCGATGCCGCCGGGAGCGAACGCGTTGACGCGTACCTCTGGCGCGAGGACGGTCGACAGGTAGCGGGTCAGCTGGGCGAGCCCGCCCTTGCTCGCTGCGTACGCCGCGGGGTTGCCCATCCGGGTGCCGGCGTAGAGCCCCATGTTGGGCCCGACGAGGCCGTAGATGCTCGACACGTTGACGACGCTGCCGTGGCCACCGGCGCGCAGCAGGGGAGCGAGGCGCCGGGTCAGCGAGAACGGCGCGGTGAGGTTGAGGGCGAGGGCCATCGTGAACGCCTCGTCGGTCTGCTCCTCGAACGGCACCGCGTAGCCGGGCACGCCCGAGGTGCCGGTGAAGGCAGCGTTGTTGACGAGGACGTCGCACGCCCCGAGCTCGGTGACGGTGTCCACGACGCTCGAAAGACCTTGTGGGTCCAGGAGATCCGCGGCCAGCGGCACGTGGCCCGCGCCGGGCAGGTCGCGCGCCGCAGTGGCGCAGGCGGACGCGTCGAGGTCGACGACGACGACCTGCGCGCCCGCGGTCGCGAGTGCGTCGCAGAGCACCCGCCCGAGCGGGCCCGCGCCGCCGGTGACGACGGCAGTGCGGTCGGTGAGGTCGGTGTTCATCGGGCGTCCTCCGGGGCGGTGGCGGTCGGGGGAGTGGCGTGCGCGTCGAGCCAGGGCAGCGTGATGAGGCCGGCACCGACGAGGGCCTCGATGAGGCGGAACTCGTACTCGTCGTCGATCGAGAAGGCCTGTGCCTCGGGGATCTCCAGCCCCGCGTGCGTGCCCTCGTCGAACCACGACGCCTCGAGGCGGCGCACGAAGTCGGCCCGCCACAGGTAGAAGTTGCCGTTGATCCGCAGGAACCGCGCGGCGTCCTGGCGGCGGGTGATCCCCGTGCCGGCGTCGATGAACCGGGTGAGCGGGCCGTCGGGGCGCGACGCGTCGGCGGGTCGGACGCCGACCCACACCGGGTTGAACGTCGGCTCTGACACGGCGATGACGCCGTCGAGGGCAGGGTCGTCGGCGAGGCGCCGGGCCGCCTTGGCGAGCTGGGCGGGCACGCGTGAGGGGCTAGTGGGGTCGAGGAGGAGGACGGCGTCGTAGGAGCGCTCCTCGTCGGCCTCGACCCACTCGAGGGCGTGCCGCACGACCGGGGCCATCGGGGCGTCGTCGCCGGCGAGGTGCGCCGGGCGCAGGAACGGCGCCTCGCCGCCGTGGGCCCGTGCGACGTCGGCGATCTCCGCCGAGTCGGTGGTGACGACACACCGGGTGACCTCGGGCGTCAGGGCCGCGGCGCGGACCGAGTGCGCGATGAGCGGAAGGCCCGCCAGCGGGCGGATGTTCTTGCCGGGCAAGCCCTTCGAGCCGCCGCGGGCCGGGATGACCGCAAGGATGCGGGGCGGGTTCATGGCAGCTGCCTCGCTCGGTCGCAGAGGTCCAGGGTGGCCAGGCCCTCGGCGAGGGTGGCGGGTGCGCCCGCGGCGTGACGCGTGGCGGCGTCGGTGCCGGGGGAGAGGTCCAGGGCCGCGCGGGCCTGGGTGGCCATCGTCAGGTCGCGGTCGAGGTCGGGCTCGAAGACGCGCGTGGTGACCGTGCCGTCGGCGGCCGTGTGCCGCACCGTCGCGGACGGCAGATCCCACTCGAGGCAGCCGTCGGGCCCGCGCAGCACGAGACCACGGGTCGCCGGACGCGTCACGTAGTCGAGGCGGCAGGTGACGGTGGCGCGGCCGGCCGACCACAGCAGCGTCGCGGCCTGCTCGGCCTCGATGTCGAGCGGACCGTCGTGCTCGAGCCGGGCGCCGAGGAGCGTCGGCGGCCCGAGGAGCACGGCGAGGTAGTCGAGCTCGTGGACGAGGTCGCGCAGGACCCCGCCCTCGTCGGCCCGGGCCGAGTAGGACCCACGGTGGTCGCGGTGGGGCCGCCAGTCGGGCAGCCACGACTGCGACCAGGCATGCGCCGAGATGATGCCACCGGGCGTGCTGCCCGACACCGAACCGGCCGCGGCGAGGACGTGCCGGAAGGCGGCGTGGGCACGCAGCGGGGCCGCGACCCAGACGTCACCGGCGCGGGGGTGGGC
>JAEXXY010000514.1 GCA_023451855.1 Actinomycetes bacterium | reverse complement strand
CGACCTTGAAGGTGACCGCCCAGCCGTCGCCGATGTCGACGACGCCGGCGTTCTCACCGATGCCGACGAGCAGCTTCTCGCGCATCTCGTCGGTGGTGTTCTCGCCCCAGAGCTTGAAGTGCACCTTGCTCGACTTGTACGAGCAGTGCTCTGACCACATGACCGAGTACATGGCCAGCTCGGCGATCGTGGGCCGGCGGCCGACGATCTCGCGGATGTTGGCGTACTCGTCGGACTTGAGGCCGAGCTCGGCCCACGGCTGCTCGACGTCGGGGGTGGCTGCGGCGTTCGCGACGGTGTCGAGGCCGGTCTCGGGGGTGGCCGCGGTGGCCGTGGCTGCGGTGTCGCTCATGCGGTGGCTGCGCTCTCGAGGGTGTGCTTGATCAGCGAGGTGAAGAAGGCCCGGCCGTCGAGGCTCGGGCCGTAGCCCTCCTCGATGCAGTGCTCGGGGTGCGGCATGAGGCCGACGACGTTGCCGCGCTTGTTCGTGATGCCGGCGATGTTGCGGTAGGACCCGTTGGGGTTGCGACCCTCGGCGTCGGTGACGTACCGGAACACGACGCGTCCCTCGCCCTCGAGCCTGTCGAGGGTCTTGTCGTCGGCGACGAAACCGCCCTCGCCGTTCTTCAGGACGATGGTGATCTCCTGCCCGGCCTCGAACTCGCTGGTCCAGGCGGTGGAGGCGTTCTCGACGACGAGCCGGGTGTCGACGCAGTTGAACTTGCGGTGGTCGTTGCGGATCAGCGCGCCGGGGAGCAGGTGGCTCTCGGTGAGCACCTGGAAGCCGTTGCAGATGCCGAGGACCGGCAGGCCGCCCTTCGCGGCGGGGACGAGGACGTCCATGACCGGCGCGAAGCGGGCGATGGCGCCGCAGCGCAGGTAGTCGCCGTAGGAGAAGCCACCGGGCAGGATGACGGCGTCGACACCCTTGAGGTCCGCGTCGCCGTGCCAGAGGGAGACCGCCTCGCCGCCGCACTCGCGCACGGCGCGGGCCGCGTCACGGTCGTCGAGCGAGCCGGGGAAGGTGACGACGCCGACCTTCACTGCGCGTCGTCCTTCGACTCCGCGTCGGCGTCTTCGGCGGGCACCTCGGGAGCGACGTCGGGGGCGTCGGGCGTCTCGAGCACCCGGACGGACACGACGTCCTCGATGACGGGGTTCGACAGCAGCTTCTCGGCGGCCTCGCGGGCCGCGGCGAGGTGCTCGTCGGTGACGTCCCCGTCGACCGCGAGGACGAACCGCTTGCCCTGCCTCACGTCGGTGAACCCGTCGAAGCCGAGGCGCGGGAGTGCCCCGCCGACGGCTTGGCCCTGGGGGTCGAGGATCTCGGGCTTGAGCATGACGTCGACGACGATGCTTCCCATCGGTGATGGTTCTCCCTGTCTGGACGGGGTCAGGAGCGTCCGTTCGGACGGCCGAAGTCTATCGGCCCCCGCCCGTGCTCCGGACCGCGTCTCAGCGCGACTGGAGCGCGTCGAGGGCGACGGCCATCGCGGCACCGACGCGCCAGTCGAGGCGGCGTCCGTCGGGCAGGGCCGGCAGGTCGACGTGGTAGACGTCGCGGACCCCGACGCGCTTGGTCGAGCTGAGGACCGTCTCGCCCTGCGGCGTGCGGAAGTCGAAGTGGAACAGCCACGGCACGGGGATGTCGCCGACGACCGGCACGACGTCCCAGATCCGGCGCAGGATGGCCACCTTGGCGTTGCGCTCGCTGCCGGTGCTCTCGATGCCGGCGGCGTCGCGCAGGTGCCACGTCGAGATGGCGAGCGAGGCGCCGAAGTCCTTCTTGAACCAGCCGATCGGCTGGCCGTTCGCGTCGACGACGTCATAGCCGGAGCCGAGGTCGATGACCTTGCGGGCGCGGAACCCGAAGAGCGCGTGCGTCTTCGCGGCGTCGCTGAAGAACGTCACCTCCTCCTTGAGCTTCATCCGCTTCTGCTCGGCGAAGCACAGCATCCCCAGCTCGGCACCGGTGCCGTCGGAGCGGTGGATCTCGTAGCGGTTGACCATCATCGTGACGCGCTGGCGCACGACGTAGTGGTCGGTGTCGGGGGCGGGCTGCTCGACGACGGGCTCGCTCATGCCGTCAGCGTGCCACAGCTCCCGTGGCCTGCACCGTGACAGGCTGGCGCGGTGACGACGCTGGTGCGCCCTGCCCGACCGGACGCCCTCGTCGGCCTGCCGGCCCTCGAGGAGGCCGCCGACGAGGTGTTCACGACCCACGGCGTCGGACCGGTCCCGCCGGTCGCGACGACGGCTGCGGACCTCGCGCACGCCGCGCAGGTGCTCGTGGCCGAGGACGCGTCGCGGGTCGTCGGGTTCGCCCGCCTCGAGGTCGTCGACGGCGAGGCGCACCTCGAGCAGCTGTCGGTGCTCCCCGACGCCACGGGGCGGGGCGTCGGGACCGCGCTGCTCGACGCGTCGGTCGGGTGGGCTGCCCGGGCCGGCCACGACGCCGTGACCGTGTGCACCTTCGCCGACGTGCCGTGGAACGGGCCGTTCTACGCGCGTCGCGGCTTCCAGCCGCTCACCGACCTGACGCCGGGCCTGCGGACGCTGCGCGAGACCGAGCGACACCTCGGCCTCGACGGGGTGGGCCGACGCGTCGTGATGCGCCGCGGCGTCGGGCCGTGGGCGGTGCTCGAGGACCTGACGCGCGGCCTGGTGGACGCGCTCGGGGACGGCCTCGTGGGCGTCTGGGTGCACGGCTCGCTCGTGGCCGGCGACTTCACCCCGGCCCGCAGCGACCTCGACCTGCTCGTGGCGCTGCGGCATCCGCCGGACGACGCCACGCTCGCTGCGGTGGCACCCGTGCACGCGTGGGTCGAGGCACGCCACCTGGCCTGGGTCGGGCGCGTCGAGGTGGAGACCGTCGGGCTGCCGACCGTCGCCTCGCTCGCGGTGGGGGGCGAGCCCACGACGGGCGACGTCATCATGCGGATCAGTCCCGGGGAGTCCCTGCACCTGCTGCCGGCGACCCGCCACCGGGTGCTGACGTGGGCCACGGTCCGCGAGCGGGGCCGGCCGCTCGTCGGCCCACCGGCCGGCGACGTGCTGCCTGCGGTCGCGCCCGAGCAGCTGCGCCGGGCGCTCCTGGCCCACGTGCGGGACTGGCCGACCTGGGTCGAGGACATGCAGCCCGTGGGCGCGCAGTCCTACGCGGTGCTGTCGCTGTGTCGGGCCTGGTGCGCGGTCGTCGAGGGCGAGCAGCTCTCGAAACGGGCTGCAGCAGAGCGGTTCTCGGTGGCACGGCCAGGCGATGCACCGCTCGCGACCTGGGCTCGTGACTGGTGGTACTCCGAGGGGTCGGACGCCGAAACCGGCCGGTTCGAGCAGGTGCGGGAGTTCGTCGTGCGCACGAGCCGGGCGATCCTCGAGGCGGACGCCGCCGCGTCGTGAGGTGAGGATCGTGAGGTGACGCGTCTCGCCGCCGTAGCGAGCCTCAGGAGGGGGCGAGACGGGCGTGCAGGTGCATGTCGTGCCAGCCGTCCAGGTGCAGCAGGGCCGACCGGCGCACGCCCTCGAGCTCAAAGCCGTTCTTGACGGCGACCCGGCACGAGGGCTCGTTGTGGACCGAGTGCATCAGCTCGATGCGGTGCAACCCGAGGGCGAACAGCCAGTCCGTCATCGCGGTGAGGGCTCGCCCGGCGACGCCGCGCCCGCGGCCCTCCGGCAGGACCCAGTAGCCGACCTCGGCGAGGCCCTCGTCGAGGTGCAGGACCGGGAGGCCGACACGGCCGACGAGGGCTCCCTGCGCGTCGACGGCGGCCCACTCGGCGCCGGTCTCGCACTGCCAACGGGCGAACGCCCGCCCTCGGATCCACTCGAGCGCCTCGGCGTGACTCAGCGACCGGCGGTGCCACCGCTGGATGGCCGGATCGGTGTACGCGCGGACGAGCGCGTCGGCGTCGTCGTCGGTGAAGGGACGCAGCCTCAGTCCGCCACCTGCATCGACGGTCGGCTGGACGGTGGTACTGAGCGATCCGGGCGCGACAGCGACAGGAAGTGTGGACATGGCCCTATCCTCGCAGTCACCACCGACAGCGACCCGGACGCGCGGATCAGCCTGCCCAGCAAAGGAACTCGGTGTGGACAAGCCCTTGAGGAGAGAGTTCCGATCACATAGAATCGAACACATGTTCGACAGCGTTCAGGGCCGCGAGACCACGGCGGGCGACCGTCTCGGGTCATTCACGGCAGCCCTGCACGCGTCGGCCGTGAAGCTGGCCGACCTCACCGCGGACATGGCCATCACGGACGGGGCCACGACAGGCGAGGGCATGACGGACGGGGTCGAGGCACGTGACTACGCATCGCTGGGCGAGGCGTCCGTGGGCGATGCGGCGCTCATCGAGGGGCTGGCTGCCCTGGAGGCTGCCAAGGCGGCGTGCGCGGCGGCCCAGGCGCGCCTGACCCGAGCGGTTCGTCGCCTCCCGGGCCGGGGTGGCGGCGCGGTTGCGGGCCGAGGCCCGCGCGTGTGCCGAGGCCGGTGACTTCGACGGGTGGGTGCTGGCCCGGGACCGGGCCCGCACCTTGGAGCTCGACCCGGAGGACCCCGGCGCGAGACGCCGCGACGGCCGGCGACGTGGGCGGGACGGTGGACGCCCCTCGGAGAGCGGGGACACCGCTGGCCGGTCGCGGTCCGCGCGGCGGCTCATGCAGTCACGCACCGGCGTGGCGGCCGAGGTCGCCCTGGCCCGCCACGAGTCCCCCGCGCGCGGGTCGCGGCTGGCCAACGCGTCCGTGGCGCTGGTACGACACCTGCCCCGCAC
>JAEXXY010000474.1 GCA_023451855.1 Actinomycetes bacterium | reverse complement strand
CACCCCGGCGAGCGCGAGGACCGTCGTCGTCTTGCCGCCGCCGTTCGGGCCGAGCACCCCGATGACCTGCCCGGCCTGCGCCGACAGTGCGACGTCGACCTCGGTCTCACCGCGGCGCAGGCGAACCCGGGCGTCGAGGTGGTCGGCCCCCTGCGGCGTCGGGGCGCTCATCGCAGCCACCGCCCGCGCAGCACACCCAGCACGAGGACGCTCACGGCAAGCAGCAGGATCGAGATGGAGATGGCCACCTGCGGGTCGCGTTCGAGCTCGACGTAGACGAGCAGGGGGAGGGTCTGGGTGCGGCCCTGGAAGTTGCCGGCGAAGGTGATCGTCGCGCCGAACTCGCCGAGGGCGCGGGCCCAGGCGAGGGCGAGGCCGCTCGCGATGCCCGGCAGCACGAGCGGGATGCCGACGGTGCGCAGGTAGCGCAGGTCGCTCGCCCCGAGGGTGCGGGCAACCGACTCCAGGCGGGGGTCGAGCCCGCGCATCGCCCCCTCGACGGCGAGCACGTAGTACGGCATCGCGACGAACGTCTCGGCGAGCACGACCGCGACCGTCGTGAACGGGATCTGGATGCCGAACGGCGAGAGGTACTGTCCGAGAAGGCCGTTGCGACCCCACGTCATGAGCAGGGCCACACCGCCGACGACCGGGGGCAGCACGAGCGGCACCGTGAGCAGGGCGCGCAGCCAGCTCGTGGCGGTGCTGTCCGAACGCGCGAGAAGCCACGCGAGCGGCGTGCCGAGCAGCAGGCACAGCACCGCGGTGCACGACGTCGTCGTCAGCGAGAGCCGCAGGGCCGGCACCACCGTCGACGTCGACAGGTCGGAGGGGATACGCGACCAGTCGGCCCGGAGCAGGAGGGCCACGAGGGGCACGACGAGGAGCAGCAGCGCGAGCGCCGCCGGCACGCCGAGGGCGACGCGTGAGCGCCACCGTCCGCCCTGCCTCATGTCTCGCATCCTGCCCGCGCGGGGGGCTCGCCGCTCAGGGCGCGCCGAAACCGAACGACTGCACCGTCGCCAGACCCTTGGGGCTGACGACGTACGCCACGAACGCCTTCGTGGCGGCGTCGTCGGTCAGCGTGATGACGGGGTAGTCGAGCGTCGTGTTGTCCCGGGCCGGGATCTCGACGCCCTCGACCGCGTCCTTGGCGGACACGACGTCGGAGTGGTAGACGACGGCGGCGTCGGCCTCGCCGAGCTTGACCTTGGCGAGCGTGGCCTTGACGTCGACCTCCTTGCTGACGACGTTGGGCGTGATGCCGGCCTTGGTGAAGACCGTCTGCGCCGCCTTGCCGCACGGCACGGTGTCGGCGCAGAGGACGACCTTGACGTCGGGCCCGGCGAGGTCGGCGAGCGCGGTGACCTTGGCCGGATTGCCCGGCGGGACGGCGATCTCGAGCACGTTGGTCGCGAAGCTCTTCGTGCCCTTGACGAGGCTCGTGTCGAGCGGGTCGGCGGCCGCGGTGCCGGCGAGGGCGAGCACCGACGCCGGGGCGCCGTTGTTCGCCTGCTGCACGAGCGTGGCGCTCGAGCCGTAGGAGGTCTCGACGCTGACGCCGGGGTTGGCGGCCTCGAAGTCCTTCTTCAGCTGGTCGAACGACTCGGTGAGCGAGGCGGCCGCGAGGACCGTGACGGTCCCACGGAGAGAGGTCGCCGACGCACCGGACCTCCCCGGCTGCCCGGTGCCGTCGGTGGACGAGGGGGTGGTGTCGCCGCAGGCGGAGAGCGCGAGGGCCGCGAGCACCGCGATCGCCGGCAGCAGGGCGGCCCGGGTGCGGTTCATGCGGGGACCTCGACGACGACGTGGGTGGACTTGACCGAGGCCACTGCGACCGCCCCGACCTCGAGACCGAGGTCGTCGACGGACTCGCTCGACAGCAGGGAGACGATGCGGAAGGGGCCGCACTGCATCTCGACCTTGGCCATGACGGTGTCCTTGGTGATGGCCGTGATGATGCCGCGCATCCGGTTGCGGGCGGACGCGCCCCCGATGGCGCCGACCGCAGCCGGATGCGCGAGCTCCTGGGCGACGGTGGCCAGCTGGGCGCCGTCGACGGTGCGACGGCCGGCCTCGTCGGTGCCGCCCGCGAGGCGTCCGGCGTCGACCATCCGACGGACGGTGTCGTCGGAGACGCCGAGCAGGGCGGCAGCCTCGGTGATGCGCAGATGCGGCATGAAGATGACTCTACACGCGCATCTGCGGCCGAACAGTCGGATGTCCAGCCGCTCTGTGGGGTGCGCACGGAGAGGTCTTGACGTGGCGAGGGTCCAGGCGTTTAATCAACGTATCGATTGATCAAGGAGTTGGTTGACAATGATTCTCTCGCCCGTGTCCGAGGCCGACCTCGACCGCGCCTTCGCGGCCCTGGCCGACCCGGTGCGTCGCGCGATCGTCGCCCGCCTCAGCCGGGGTGCCGCGACCGTCAACGAGCTCGCCGAACCGTTCTCGATCAGCAAGCAGGCCGTGAGCAAGCACATCCAGGTGCTCGAGGCCGCCGGACTCGTGAGCCGGACCCGCGACGCGCAACGACGTCCGGTCCACCTCGAGGCCGCCCGGCTCGAGGCCCTGACGGCCTGGATCGACCGCTACCGCCTCGTCGCCGAGCAGCGCTTCCGCAGCCTCGACGCCGTCCTGGCGCGCACCGGCAGCAGTGCCCACAGCAGTGCCCACAGCATTGCCCACAGCAGTGCCGACACCATCACCACCAACCAGCAGGACACCACCGAGGAGCACCAGAAATGAGCAACCCGCTGAACATCGACGCCCCCGCCGGCGTGCCGTGGATCGACTTCACGCGCGAGTTCGACGCCCCCGTCGAGGCCGTCTTCAACGCCCACCGCGACCCCGAGCTCGTCCGCCAGTGGCTCGGCCCGCGCGGCTACGAGATGGTCATCGACCGCTGGGACTTCACCTCCGGCGGTGGGTACCGCTACACCCACCGCGACGGCGACAACGTCTACGGCTTCCGTGGCACGTTCCACACGGTCCGCGACAACGAGCTCGCCATCCAGACCTTCGAGTTCGAGGGTGCGCCCGACGAGGTCGCCATCGAGTTCATGCGCTTCGTCGACCTCGGTGACGGCCGTTGCCGACTCGAGGGCCACAGCGTCGGTCCCACGGTCGAGGGCCGCGACATGATGATCCAGAGCGGCATGGAGAAGGGCATGGTCGAGGGCTACGAGCGCCTCGACGAGCTCGTCGCCACCTCCTCCAGCACGCCCGCCGACGCCGCGGCGAAGGGCTGAGCGGCGTGGACTGGAGCCTCGAGGTCGTCATCGTCCCGGTCAGCGACCTCGACGCCGCGATCGCCTTCTACCGCGACCAGGTGGGGTTCCACCTCGACCACGACACGAAGAACGAGCACATGCACGTCGCCCAGCTGACGCCGCGCGGTTCCGGATGCTCGATCGTCGTCGGGAGCCTGCCCCCGCAGCAGGAGATGGCGCCCGGCTCGCTGAAGGGTCTCCAGCTCGTCGTCGCCGACGCCGAGGCCGCGCGCGCCGAGCTCGTGTCGCGCGGCGTCGAGTGCTCGCAGATCCAGGTCATCGACCCTCGCGACGGCGGCACGTTCTTCGGGTTCGCCGACCCGGACGGGAACACGTGGGCCGTGCAGCAGATCAAGGCCCGGGCCGACCAGCCGCTCCTTCCCGCCGACCACCGTGGCCGGTTCGGCGAGGGCGTCGAGCTGTGACGCGCCGGCCGGCGGCACGACGACAGGGTGTGCCGCCGGCCAGGCCACACCCATCCCGGGGTGGCAGGCCGATGGGCCCTCGGGCCGGCGTCCGAGCAGAACGACGCGTTCGGTCGCGAACGGCTTTCCGCACTGCTGACTCCGTGACCGAACGCGCCCTCGGTACACGGAATGAGTGGTATCGGCTACGTCCACCCCGCTTTCCGGAACGCTCCTCCGGGCGGCATACTGACGCGCATGAGCAGCGTCCCCCAGCAGCGCGTCCTCCGGACCGCGATCCCCGGCCCCCGCTCGGTCGAGCTCCAGCAGCGCAAGACCGCCGCCGTGTCCGCCGGTGTCTCCACCGGCCTGCCGGTGTACGTCGAGAAGGCCGGCGGGGGCATCCTCGTCGACGCCGACGGCAACCAGCTCATCGACTTCGGCTCCGGCATCGCCGTCACGACCGTCGGCAACGCCGCACCGCGCGTCGTGGAGCGGGTCACCGAGCAGGTGCAGGACTTCACCCACACGTGCTTCATGGTGACGCCGTACGAGGAGTACCTCGAGGTCGCCGAGGCCCTCAACGAGCTGACTCCCGGCGACCACGAGAAGCGCTCCGCGCTCTTCAACTCCGGCGCCGAGGCCGTCGAGAACGCCGTCAAGGTGGCTCGCCACTACACCGGCCGCAACGCCGTCGTCGCCTTCGACCACGCCTACCACGGCCGCACCAACCTGACGATGGCCCTGACGGCGAAGAACATGCCGTACAAGCACCGGTTCGGCCCGTTCGCCGGCGAGGTCTACCGCGCCCCGATGAGCTACCCGTACCGCTGGCCCGGTGGCCCCGCCGACTGCGCCAAGGAGTCGTTCGACGTCTTCGTGTCGCAGGTGCACGCGCAGGTGGGCGAGGAGAACCTGGCGGCCGTCATCCTCGAGCCGATCCAGGGCGAGGGCGGCTTCATCGTGCCGGCGCCGGGCTTCGTCAGGCAGGTTGCCGACTGGTGCCGCGACAACGGCATCGTCTTCATCGCCGACGAGGTGCAGACCGGCTTCTGCCGCACCGGCGACTGGTTCGCCAGCGAGCACGAGGACGTCGTCCCGGACCTCATCACCACCGCCAAGGGCATGGCCGGCGGCCTGCCGCTCGCCGGCGTCACGGGCCGCGCCGAGATCATGGACGCCGTCCACGGGGGTGGCCTCGGTGGCACCTACGGCGGCAACCCCGTCGCGTGCGCGTCGGCCCTCGGCGCGATCGAGACGATGAAGGCCGACGACCTGTGCGGCCGCGCCAAGCAGGTGGAGGCGCTCTTCGTGCCGCGGCTCGAGGCGCTCGCGGCGAGGTACCCGCAGATCGGCGACATCCGCGGCCG
>JAEXXY010000469.1 GCA_023451855.1 Actinomycetes bacterium | reverse complement strand
ATGCACTCCGTCGTCGTCAACCCGTTCTTCGACTGGGGCGACGACCGCCCGCCGCGGCACGAGTACCACGAGACGGTCATCTACGAGGCGCACGTGAAGGGCCTGACGATGCTGCACCCAGACGTGCCCGAGGAGATCCGCGGCACGTACGCCGGTATCGCCCACCCCGCCACGATCAAGCACCTGACCGACCTCGGCGTCACCGCCGTCGAGCTGATGCCGGTGCACCAGTTCGTCCAGGACGCCCCGCTCGTCGACCGCGGCCTGTCGAACTACTGGGGCTACAACACCATCGGGTTCCTCGCCCCACACAACGCGTACGCGGCCGGCGGCCAGCGGGGTCAGCAGGTGCTCGAGTTCAAGGCCATGGTCAAGGCGCTGCACGAGGCCGACATCGAGGTCATCCTCGACGTCGTCTACAACCACACCGCCGAAGGCAACCACATGGGCCCGACCCTGTCCTTCCGCGGCATCGACAACGCCAACTACTACCGGCTCGTCGACGACGACAAGGCGCACTACTACGACACGACGGGCACCGGCAACAGCCTGCTCATGCGCAGCCCGCACGTGCTGCAGCTCATCATGGACTCACTGCGCTACTGGGTCACCGAGATGCACGTCGACGGCTTCCGCTTCGACCTCGCCGCGACGCTGGCCCGCCAGTTCCACGAGGTCGACAAGCTGTCCGCGTTCTTCGACCTCGTGCAGCAGGACCCGGTCGTCAGCCAGGTCAAGCTCATCGCCGAGCCGTGGGACGTCGGGGAGGGGGGCTACCAGGTGGGCGGGTTCCCGCCCCTGTGGACCGAGTGGAACGGCCAGTACCGCGACACCGTTCGTGACTTCTGGCGAGGCGAGGGTGGTGCCCTGGGCGAGTTCGCTTCTCGCTTCACGGGATCCAGCGACCTCTACGAGCACTCGGGCCGCAAGCCCATCGCTTCGATCAACTTCGTCACGGCCCACGACGGCTTCACCCTGCGCGACCTCGTCTCCTACAACGAGAAGCACAACGAGGCCAACGGGGAGAACAACAACGACGGCGAGAGCCACAACCGCTCGTGGAACTGCGGCGTCGAAGGACCGACCGACGACCCCGCGATCCGGGCCCTGCGCCTGCGGCAGCAGCGCAACTTCCTCACGACCCTGCTGTTCTCGCAGGGAGTGCCGATGCTGCTCCACGGCGACGAGCTCGGCCGCACGCAGGGCGGCAACAACAACGCCTACTGCCAGGACAACGAGATCTCCTGGATCGAGTGGATCCTCGACGAGGACGACCAGAAGCTGCTCGCGTTCACGCAGGCGCTGGTGCGCCTCCGCCGTGAGCACCCGGTGTTCCGCCGTCGGCGCTTCTTCGCCGGCAGTGCCGACCACGGCGGCGAGAGCGACCTCGGGGACATCGCCTGGCTCATGCCCAACGCCGAGCACATGGACGACGAGGCGTGGAGCAACGGCCTGGCCAAGTCGCTCATGGTGTTCCTCAACGGGTCCGCCATCCCCGAGCCCGACCCGCGCGGTCAGCAGATCCTCGACGACTCGTTCCTCGTGCTCTTCAACGCGCACTACGAGGCGCTCACGTTCACGCTGCCCGATGCCGAGTACGGCGAGGAGTGGCTGACGGTCATCGACACGGCGCGCGAGGACGTCGATGAGGCGCCGCTCCAGCCGACGTGGCAGGTGCAGGTCGAGCCCCACAGCATCGTCGTGCTCCGGTGCCCGCGGCTGCCGGCTGCGCCGCCCGTCGCCGGCATGACGGAGGGGCCCACCGCGTGAGCGCCGCCGAACACCCACGCGCGGCTCCGGTCTCTACGCACCGGCTCCAGCTCGAGCCGGGCTTCACCCTCGACGACGCGGTGGCGCAGGTCGGGCACCTCGCGAGGCTCGGGGTCACCCACCTCTACCTGTCGCCCGTGCTGCAGGCGACGTCGGGCTCGATGCACGGCTACGACGTCGTCGACCACGCCCGCGTGGCGGAGGGGCTCGGCGGTGACGAGGCGTTCGAGAGGCTCTGTGCCGCAGCACACTCGGCCGGCCTCGGGGTCGTCGTCGACGTCGTGCCCAACCACATGACGACGCCGACGCCGCTCTCGCTCAACCGGCCGCTGTGGTCAGTACTGCGGGAGGGATGCTCGTCGGAGTACGCCCGCTGGTTCGACGTCGACTGGGACGCCCAGGGCGGGCGGATCCTCCTGCCGGTGCTCGGGTCCCCGCTCGAGGACGTTCTCGCCGCAGGCGAGCTCGCCGTCGGCGAGCACGAGGGTGAGCCGGTCGTGCGCTACTACGACCATGTCTTCCCGCTCGCTCCGGGCACCGACGCGTCGACCCCGATCGCCGAGCTCCTCGACGCCCAGCACTACCGACTCGCCTTCT
Source organism: Actinomycetes bacterium (assembly GCA_023451855.1). Classification (GTDB taxonomy): domain Bacteria; phylum Actinomycetota; class Actinomycetes; order Actinomycetales; family Dermatophilaceae; genus Monashia. The sequence continues at coordinate 5,268 of JAEXXY010000469.1, read as the reverse complement.
GGCAGGTCGGCGACGCCGAGCTGAACTACCGGCGCTTCTTCGACGTCACCTCCCTCATCGCCGTACGCGTCGAGGACCCCGACGTCTTCGACGCGACGCACGAGCGGCTCCTCACGGCCCTGCGATCCGGCGCCGTCGACGGCCTGCGGATCGACCACCCGGACGGGTTGGCCGACCCCGAGGGCTACCTCGACCGGCTCGCCGACGCCACCGGCGACGCGTGGGTCGTCGTCGAGAAGATCCTCGAGGGCGACGAGCAGCTGCCGGCGTCGTGGCGCACCGCGGGCACCACCGGCTACGACGCGCTGCTGCGGGTCGGCGGCCTCTTCGTCGACCCTTCGGGCGAGGAACCGCTGACTGCCCTCTCGGCCGAGCTTCTCGGCCAGGCGCAGGACCTCGGCGCGATCATCGCGGAGTCCAAGCGCTGGGTCGTCGAGGTCATGCTCGTCGCGGAGGTCTCGCGGCTGATGCGCCTGGTCGGGCGCGTCCGACCTGACCTCGACGCGGCCGAGGCCCGACGTGTGCTCGAGACGATGCTCGTCGGGATGGACCGTTACCGCGTCTACCGGCGTCCCGGCACCGAGCCCGACGGGCGGGACGCCGCGGCGCTCGAGGCCGCCGTCGCGCGGGGTCGCGAGTCGCTCGACGGGCCCGACCTCGACGCGTCGACTGTCGGGGCGCTCGTCGACCTCGCGGTCGGGCGGGGAGAGCGGGCCGACGCCGCGGCCGCCGACGAGTTCCTCGTGCGGTTCCAGCAGACGTGCGGTCCGGTCATGGCCAAGGCCATCGAGGACACCGCGTACTACCGGTTCGTCCGGCTCGTCGGGCTCAACGAGGTCGGGGGAGACCCGGAGCGGTTCGGGATCGGGGCCGCCGAGTTCCACCGGTTCGCAGCGGGACTCGCATACCACTGGCCGGCCGGGATGACGACCTTGTCGACCCATGACACGAAGCGTGCCGAGGACGTCCGGGCGCGGCTCGCCGTGCTGTCGGAACGTCCGGGGGCGTGGGCGTCGTGGGTGCGCACCGCCCGCGGGCTGGCCGACGGCTTCCGTTCCGACGAGCTCGACGCGCTCACCGAGTACTTCCTGTGGCAGACCGTCGTGGGGGCGTGGCCGATCACCGGTGAACGCCTCAACGCCTACGCGCTCAAGGCCATCCGCGAGTCGAAGCTCCACACGCGCTGGACGTCGCCGAACGAGGCGTACGAGGCGGCCGTCGAGCGGTTCGTGTCGGGCGTCGTGGGGTCCGCGGCCGTTCGCGCGCACGTCGAGGCCTGGCTCGCCGACACGGCCGCCGAGACCCGGGCGAACACGTTGGGGCAGAAGCTCGTCCAGCTGACGATGCCCGGCGTGCCCGACGTGTACCAGGGCACCGACCTCGTCGACCTCTCGCTCGTCGACCCCGACAACCGCCGACTCGTCGACTACGCCCAGCGGGCCGAGCGCCTGGCCCGACTCGACGGCGGGGCGCCGCCGGCCGACCTCCCCGACGAGAAGCTCCTCGTCACGACCTCCGCCCTGCGCGCGCGTCGAGACGATCCCGGCACGTTCGTCGGGCCGGTCGCCACGTACGAGCCGCTCGTGGCGTCGACGGAGCACGTCGTGGGCTTCGCCCGCGGCACCGCCGACGGTGCGCAGGTGGTGACGCTCGTGACCCGGCTCGCGGGCCGGCTCGCCGACACGGGCGGGTGGGGTGATGCGACCGTCGACCTGCCGGAAGGGCGCTGGCACGACGCGCTGTCCGGGCGGTCGACCGGCGGTGGGCGGGTACGGGTGGCGCAGGTGCTCCCGGACGGGGGCCTGCCCGTAGCCCTGCTGACCCGTGAGGCCTGACATGACATCCCCGCAGATCCGCGTCTGGGCGCCGAACGCCTCGACCGTCGACCTCCTCGTGCGACCGGCATCCGACGACGCCGGCGCCGCCAACGAGCGCGCCTCGATGACCCGTGGCGACGGGGGCTGGTGGTCGTGGCAGCCGACCGGGTCGCTGGCCGAGGCGACGGCCCTCGACTACGCGTTCAGCCTCGACGGGGGCGACCCGCGTCCCGACCCGCGCAGCGCCTGGCAGCCGCACGGGGTGCACGGGCCCAGCCGCACCTTCGACGCGTCGGCGCACGCGTGGGGCGACGCCGGCTGGCGCGGTCCCCGCGACGGGCAGGGCGTCGCCGGCGGCGTCGTGTACGAGCTGCACATCGGCACCTTCACGCCGGAGGGGACGTTCGAGGCGGCCACCGAGCACCTCGACCACCTTGTCGAGCTCGGCGTCGACGTCGTCGAGGTCATGCCCGTCGCAGCGTTCGGCGGTACGCACGGCTGGGGCTACGACGGCGTCCAGCCCTACGCCGTCCGGGACGCCTACGGCGGCCCCGCTGCCTTCCAGCGGTTCGTCGACGCCTGCCACGCCCGCGGGCTCGGGGTCTGCCTCGACGTCGTCTACAACCACCTCGGCCCCACCGGCAACTACCTGGCGGAGTTCGGTCCCTACTTCACCGACGCCCACACCACGCCGTGGGGACCGGCCGTCAACCTCGACGCCGAGGGGTCAGCCGAGGTGCGGCGCTGGGTGCTCGACAACGCGTTGCGCTGGTTCCGTGACTTCCACGTCGACGCGCTGCGCCTCGACGCCGTGCACGAGCTGCGCGACTCCTCGGACCGCCACCTGCTGGCACAGCTGTCCGACGAGACCGCCTCTCTGGCAAGGCAGCTCGATCGCAGCCTCGACCTCGTGGCCGAGAGCGACCTCAACGACCCCGTCATGGTCACGCCGACCTCCGACGGCGGGCGTGGGATGACGGCCCAGTGGGACGACGACGTGCACCACGCGCTGCACGTCACCCTGACCGGCGAGACGCAGGGCTACTACGCCGACTTCGCCGGTGGCACCGAGGCCTGGCCGGACGGCGGACGGCTCTCCGTCCTCGCCAAGGTGCTGACGCAGGCGTTCCTGCACGACGGACGCGTGTCCACCTTCCGAGGTGCCCGGTGGGGACGCCCCGTCGACCCGGCCACCACCTCGGGCCACCGCTTCGTGGCCTACCTGCAGACCCACGACCAGGTGGGCAACCGCGCGGTCGGTGACCGCATCGGTGCCACCGTGACGCCGGGACAGCAGGCCATCGGGGCGGCCCTCTACCTCCTCTCGCCCTTCACGGCGATGCTCTTCATGGGGGAGGAGTGGCGCGCGGGCACGCCGTTCGCGTTCTTCACCTCCTTCGAGGAGGAGTGGCTCGCCGACGCGGTGCGCACCGGTCGCCGCAGCGAGTTCGCGGCGCACGGCTGGGACGAGGCCGACGTGCCCGACCCGCAGGACCCCGCCACCCGCGAGGCGAGCGTGCTGCGGTGGTCGGAGGTCGACGCGCCCGGGCACGTCGAGACGCTCGCCTTCTACAAGCGGCTCGTCGAGGTGCGCCGCACCGAGCCCGACATCGCCTCGGGCGACCTGGCGGCGACGAGCGCCCGGTTCGACGAGGACGCCGCGTGGTTCGTCCTCTCGCGGGGGAGCGTGAAGGTCGTCGCGAACCTGTCCGAGCATCCCCAGGTCGTGCCGGTCACCGAGGACCTCGACGGGGTGCTCGCCTCATGGGGCCAGCCACCGGAGAAGGTCCGCGGCGGCCTGCGCCTCGAGGGCCACGACGTCGCCGTCGTCCGGGCCGTCTGACGGTCGGGTGTCAGGGCCCCCGAACGGCACCGACGGGTCTACGTTGGTTCGAGGCGGCTCGGAGAGCCCGGGGTGCCCTGAGCGAATCGAGAAGCCATGGCCAACCACGTGTACTCGATCTCCGAGGTCGTCGGGTCGTCCCCCGAGGGCATCGAGGCCGCCGTCGGCAACGCCGTCGCCAAGGCCAGCACGACGGTGCGCAACCTCGACTGGTTCGAGGTGACCGACATCCGCGGCCAGCTCGCCGACGGTGCCGTCGCCCACTGGCAGGTCACGGTCAAGCTCGGGTTCCGGCTCGAGGACTGAGCGGCCGGGCCGGACCCGCGTGAGCCTTCAGTCCTCCTTGAGGCGGACCATGCCCTCCTGGGCTGTGGTCGCGACGAGGGCGCCGTCCTGAGCGTAGATCTGGCCGATCGACAGGCCCCGGCCGCTGATCGCCGAGGGGGAGGTCTGGGCATAGAGCAGCCAGTCGTCGGCGCGGGCGTCGCGGTGGAACCACATCGAGTGGTCGAGGCTCGCGACGCGCAGCCGCCGGTCGGTCCACACGAGACCGTGGCGCCGCAGCACGGGTTCGAGCAGCGAGTAGTCGCTGGAGTAGGCGAGCACGGCCGCGTGCAGCAGCGGGTCGTCGGGCAGCCGGCCGATCGCGCGCATCCACACGTGGTTCGTCGCGACCTGCTCGGGACCGGCGTCGAGGAACATGTTGCTCTCGACGGGCCGCAGCTCGATGGGCCGGGCCTCGGCGAGGTGGCGGGCCCCCGGGTGGTCGACGCCACGGAACGCCTCGGCGAGCGAGGTGAGCCCGTCGGGACCGGGCACCTGTGGCATCGGGTCCTGGTGCTCGAGGCCGCCCGCGCGCTCCTGGAAGGAGCACGTCATCGACATGATCGGGGCGCCCTTCTGGACGGCGTGGACGCGCCGCGTCGAGAACGAGCGGCCGTCGCGCATCTCCTCGACGGCGAAGCGGATCGGCAGCGTGTCGTCGCCCGGGCGCATGAAGTAGCCGTGCAGCGAGTGGATCGGTCGGGGGCCGTCGCCGTCGACCTCGCGGACCGTCGTGCCGGCGGCCATGACGCACTGGGCCAGCACCTGCCCGCCGAAGACGCGCCCGTGCGGCATCTTCTGGCTGCGGCCCTCGAAGACGCGCGCCGACGTCGCGCCGATGGACTCGGCGGCGTCGCGCCCGGCGACGTCGGTGACGGCGATGTGGGCGGTCCCGACGTCCTTGAGGGTCAGGACGTCGATGAGGTCCTCGATGGGGGGCAGCACGGTGATCTCGTCGGTCACGAGCCGACCCTACCCAGCCCCGGGCGGCATCGTCGCCGCCTGGGGCCGAGGTCACGCCTCGAGGTGAGGTTCGAGGTGAGGTTCGAGGTGAGGTTCGAGGTCACGCCTCGAGGGCGAGCGCGAGGGGCAGGACCCCGGGAGCCCCGGCCTCCCGGAGCAGGCCGGCGCACACGGTGAGGGTCCACCGGGAGTCGGCGACGTCGTCGACGAGCAGCACCGGCCCCGGCGCGCCGGCGAGGCGACCCGCGAGATCGGGACCGACGACGAGCCGGCCCCACACGTTGGCGAGGCGGAAGGCGCTGTTGCCGCCGGGGTCGCCGA
>JAEXXY010000457.1 GCA_023451855.1 Actinomycetes bacterium | reverse complement strand
CGGCCGCGGCGTCGAGGTGGTGCACCTCCTGCAGCGCGAGCACGTCGGGCCGGGCCGCGACGACGGGCTCGAGACCGTCCGGAAGGGTCAGCACGCGGCTCGAGAAGGTGTTGACGGTGGCGACGGTCAGCTCGGGCACAGGCCACCTCGCGTCGGTCGGGGCGATCAGTCTACGGTGGTGCGCATGACCGACCCGACCTCCCTGCCCAACTTCATGCCGAGCACCCCGGGTGACATCCCGAACGGTGCGCCGGCGTCCGACACCCCGGTGCGCGACCGAGTCATCGCGGTCCTCAAGGGCCTCGGCATCGAGGCGAGCATCGACGGCGACGGCGACATCGAGTTCGCGATCGTCGACAACGAGGGCACGAGCACGACCCTGTTCGCGCGCGTCGCCGAGGGCGACCTCGCCGTGGTCCGCTTCTTCGGCCAGTGGCAGCTCGCCGAGCCCGTGTCGCCCGACCGCAACGAGCGTCTCGCCCGCTGCAACGACCTCACGATGCAGCTCAACATCGTCAAGCTCTCGCTCGTCCAGGAGAGCCTCGTCGTCTCGGCCGAGCACGTCATCACGCCGAACGCCGACCTCGACATCCTCGTGCCGCTCTCGGTCAACCACATCCTCCAGAGCGTCGGCTTCTTCTTCCAGTCCTGGCTGCCCCAGGACGCCGTCTCGCCGGGCGAGGCCTGACCCGGTGGGCGAGTTCGTCCGGCTCGAGGTCGAGGGCGGCATCGGCACGATCCGCCTCGACCGGCCGAAGATGAACGCGCTCAACGTCCAGGTCCAGGAGGAGATCCGGGCTGCGGCCGCCGAGGCCACCGACCGCGCCGACGTCAAGGCCGTCATCGTCTACGGCGGCGAGCGCGTCTTCGCGGCGGGCGCCGACATCAAGGAGATGCAGACCATGTCGTACACCGACATGGTCGACCGCTCGGCCCCGCTGTCGAGCTCGATCACGTCGGTCGCGCGCATCCCCAAGCCGGTCATCGCCGCGATCACCGGCTACGCGCTCGGCGGTGGCTGCGAGCTGGCGCTCGCGTGCGACTTCCGCGTGGTGGCCGATGACGCGAAGCTGGGCCAGCCGGAGATCCTCCTCGGCATCATCCCGGGCGCCGGTGGCACGCAGCGGCTCTCGCGCCTCGTCGGCGCCTCGCGCGCCAAGGAGATCATCTTCTCCGGCCGGTTCGTCGACGCCCAGGAGGCGCTGGCCATCGGCCTGGCCGACCGCGTCGTGCCCGCCGCCGACGTCTACACCGCGGCCCGTGAGTGGGCGGCCAGCTTCGTCGGGGCACCCACCTACGCGGTCCGCGCGGCCAAGGAAGCCATCGACCGGGGTCTCGAGGTCGACCTCGAGACCGGCCTCGAGATCGAGCGGATGCTCTTCGCCGGGCTCTTCGGCACCCGCGACCGCGAGATCGGCATGGCCTCCTTCGTCGAGCAGGGCCCCGGCAAGGCACAGTTCGAGGGGCGCTGACGCTCCGGTGACGCTCTGATGGCCCGGCCGTGAACCAGCCGCTGGACGTCCTCGTGTTCTACTCGCCCGTCGGGTCCACCGAGGACGTCCTCGCGGCGGTCTTCGCCGCGGGCGCCGGCGCGATCGGCGACTACACCGAGTGCGCCTGGTACGTCGAGGGCACGGGGCGGTTCCGGCCGGGTGCCGGCGCGAACCCCACGATCGGCGCCGTCGGCGAGCTCGAAACGCTGCCCGAGCACCGGGTCGAGGTGACCTTCCCGCGTGACCGGCGCGCCGCCGTCGTCGCGGCCCTGCGCGCCGCACATCCCTACGAGGAGCCGGCCTTCCACGTCCTCGAGACCGGCGCCGTCTGAGGCCTGCTCGCGCTGCGTCGGTGGTGCGACCGGCGTCACTGGTGGTGAGCGTCACGCCCTTGGCGTGCTGAGTAAGCGGGCGCTCAGTGAGAGGATGGTCGGCAGTGCCGGAGCGACCTCCGGCAGCCCCATCTCCGCTACGGAAGAGGACGTTCACCCATGAACATCGTCGTCTGTGTCAAGTACGTGCCGGACGCCCAGGCCGAGCGCACCTTCAACGCATCCGACAACACGACCGACCGCGACAACGTCGACGGCCTGCTCTCCGAGCTCGACGAGTACGCCGTCGAGGAGGCGCTCAAGATCGTCGAGGCCGGCGAGGGTGAGGTCACCGTCGTGACGATCGGGCCCGACGCCGCCGCGGACGCCATCAAGAAGGCGCTGCAGATGGGCGCCGACAAGGGCGTGCACGTCAACGACGCCGCGATCCACGGCTCCGACGCCGCCGCCACCTCGCTCGTGCTCGCCGAGGCGGTCAAGAAGCTCGGCGCCGACACGGCTGTCGACCTCGTCGTCACCGGCATGGCCTCGACCGACGGCACGATGGGCGTCGTCCCGACGATGCTCGCCGAGCGCCTCGGCCTTCCGGCCGTCACGTACGCCTCCGAGCTGACGGTCGAGGGCGACACGGTCTCGATCCGGCGCGACGGCGATGCCTCGACGCAGACGATCACGGCCACGCTGCCGGCGCTCGTCTCGGTCACCGACCAGATCAACGAGCCCCGGTACCCCTCGTTCAAGGGGATCATGGCCGCCAAGAAGAAGCCGGTCGAGACGTGGTCGCTGGCCGACCTCGGCATCGACGCCGCGCAGGTCGGTCTCGACGCCGCGTGGACCGCGGTCGAGTCCTTCGCCGCCCGCCCGCCGCGCACGCAGGGCGAGATCGTCACCGACGAGGGTGACGGCGGCAGCAAGCTCGCCGCATTCCTGTCCGAGCGCAAGTTCGTCTGACCCCCGCCAGCCACAGAAGGGAACCCACGAACCATGGCTGAAGTCCTCGTTCTCGTCGACCACGTCGACGGCACGGTCCGCAAGACGACCTCCGAGCTGCTCACCATCGCCCGGCGCCTCGGCGAGCCCTCCGCCGTCTTCGTCGGCGCCGGTTTCGACGCCGCGAAGGAGACCCTCGCCAAGTACGGCGCGGCCAAGGTGTACCGCGTCGAGTCCGACGACGTCACGAGCCACCTCGTCGTGCCGCAGGCCGAGCTGCTCGCGCAGCTGGTCGCCTCCACCTCACCCGCGGCCGTCCTCGTGCCGGCCTCCACCGAGGGCAAGGAGATCGCGGCCCGCGTCGCCATCAAGACCGAGTCCGGCCTCATCACCGACGCCGTCGACGTGCAGGCTGCCGGTGACGGCGTCGCGGGGGTGGTCACGACCCAGTCGGTCTTCGCCGGCTCGTACACCGTCCAGGCGAAGGTCACCAAGGGCACGCCGATCATCGCCGTGAAGCCGAACTCGGCCACGCCGGAGGAGGCCCCCGCGGCCGCTGCCGACGAGGTCGTCGACTTCACGCCGTCCGACGCCGCCAAGGGCGCCCGGATCACCGAGTCCAAGCCGAAGCAGGCCACCGGCCGTCCCGAGCTGACCGAGGCGGCGATCGTCGTCTCCGGCGGCCGCGGCACCGGCGGCGACTTCTCCAAGGTCGAGGACTTCGCCGACTCGCTCGGCGCGGCCGTCGGCGCGAGTCGTGCCGCCGTCGACGCCGGCTGGTACCCGCACACCTCGCAGGTCGGCCAGACCGGCAAGCAGGTCAGCCCGCAGCTCTACGTCGCGTGCGGCATCTCCGGCGCCATCCAGCACCGCGCGGGCATGCAGACGTCCAAGACGATCGTCGCCGTCAACAAGGACAACGAGGCGCCGATCTTCGAGCTGGTCGACTTCGGCGTGGTCGGCGACCTCTTCGCCGTCCTGCCGCAGGCGACCGACGCGATCAAGACCGCCAAGGGCTGAGCCCGGCCCGGTCCGCGACAGCACGACGAGGGCCCCCGACCAGATGGTCGGGGGCCCTCGTCATGTCTCAGGCGACCGCCTCGCCCGTCGGGCTGCCGCCGTCGTCGCCGTCGGCGCCGTCGTCCCGGGCGACCCGGGAGGTGGTCCGCGTCCAGCTCGACAGCCGCTCGCGGTTGGCGACGTAGCGGCGTCCGCCGGAGCCGAAGGACCACCACGGCCCCTGGAGCGCCTCGCAGGGCAGCCGGGTCAGCCGCTCGGAGCCACGCCGGAACTCGACGCGCCCGGCGCTCGACACCCGGCGCACGACGCGTCGTTCGACCGTCGTCGACGAGAGCATGTTGTGCACGCGCAACGCGTCCGGGCCGAGCTCGACCCGGGCCCGCCAGGCGCGCACCGCGAGCAGGACCCCGAGCGCGAGGCACACCACGTACGCAGCCACCTCGGGCACGGCCGGCACGAAGCGGACGAGCAGTCGTGCGACGAAGTAGGCGATGACCGGGCAGGCAAGCGCCGTGACGGCGCGGTGGGCGGTCGGGGCGCGCAGGGTGCTGCCCCCGGTGTCCTCGTGCCTGCGACCCATGCCGCCGATGATAGGCGGGGGACCGGTGGGTGCCTCGGAACTGGTGCGCGACGGCCCCGCGGAGCCCTCTGGCGAAGAGGGCTCCACGGGGCCGGGTGCGCCGGGGGTCACCGCGTGAGGGCTGCCACCGCCGCGACGACGTCGACGAGGCCGTGGCCCTTGTCGTAGGACGTCGTGCCGTTCGTGCCGGGCTCGTACGCGGCGCCGTCGGTGTACTTGTACGCCGACGACTCGAGCGCGGCCTCGATCTGGGCGGGCGTGGCCGCCGGGTCGGCCTGGAACAGCTGCGCGACGATGCCCGAGATGTGCGGCGTGGCCATCGACGTGCCGCTGATGGTGTTGTAGTCGCCGCCGTCGCGCGGGTCGCCGCCGGTGCTGCAGATCGGCAGGTAGATGCGGCACGAGGAGGTGATGCCCTCACCGGGCGCCGAGATGTCGGGGTAGCTCGACTGCTGTCCGCGCTTGCCGCGCGAGCTGAAGTCGCTCACGGTGCCGCCCCGGGTGCCGGTGTCCTGGTCGTTGTACGAGGCGACGGACAGGATGCCGGGCGTCGGGTCCTGTCCGGGCGGGTTGGACAGGTTGGCCGAGCCGTCGCCGCCGTCGTTGCCGTTGGCCCAGACACTGACGACGCCCTCCTTGACGAGCTGGCGCTGGAGCTTGACGGTGGCCGAGTTCGGGTCGAACTCACCGCCGCCGGAGGGGCCGTAGGAGTTGCTCGTCACCTTGATCGGCGGGCACGTGCTCGCAGCGACGCCAGCACCGCACGGGGCGGCGTGGTTCTCCAGGACCCAGTTGAGGGCGGAGTCGGCGCCGACGATGAACAGGACCGCGCCGGTGCTGAGGCTGACGAGGCTGGCGCCGGGGGCGGCGCCGTGCATCTTCGTCCCGTCGGACAGGGTGACGTCGCGACCGGCGACGATGCCGTTGACGTGCATGCCGTGGCCGCCGACCGAGAGCAGGTCGGTGTTGAGGCTGCCGGCGTCGACGGGCTGGCAGGGGAGCACCTCGAGCGGGTCGCAGACCATCTTGAGGTTCTTGACGACGGCCGAGCTGCCGTCGGGGTTGCGCAGGAACGGGTGGCTCGGGTCGACGCCGGAGTCGATGACGGCGACGCTGACGCCCGAGCCGTCGAGGGCCTTGCCGTTGGCGCCGGTCAGGGTGGCGCGCGCCTCCGAGCCGCGCGTCGCGGTGTTGGACGTGGACAGGAACAGCCTGATCGGCTCGTTGCCCTCGACGTAGGTGACGCCGGGGACGGCGCGAACGGCGGCGATCTGGGCCGGCAGGCCGGCGGCGACGACGACGCCGATCTTGTGGAAGCTCTCGCGGACCACGAGGCCGGAGGCGGTCGCGGCGCGCCGTGCGGCGGCGACGTCGGTGCCGTGGACCAGGACGGTCGTCGGCTTGACCGCGGACAGTGCCGACCACTGCCGGGCGAGCCACGGAGACAGCGGCGCGAGGCCGGTCGAGCCGGTGGTGCCGCTGAGCGCCGAGGACAGGCCGTCGGACGGTGCGGCCGCGCCCGCGGAGACGGCTCCGGTCAGGCCCGAGGCGGCGAGCGCGACGGTGGCGACGCCCACGGCGACGGCGCTGCGGAGGCGGGTTCTGGTCGTGCCGGACATGGTTCCCTCTCTGCCGGTGGCTGCCGCCGACACCGGCGACAGGGTGACCCGACAACGAGGCGCGAGCCGCACAGGTTACGGCCGGTAGCCACGGGGTGGACGCTGCCGCCTCCCCGGCGCCCGGGCCGTGCGGTGGCACGCCACGGCCTAGAATCGTGCGGTGACCGCGTACCTCGACCATGCCGCGACGACGCCGATGCTGCCCGCGGCGCTCGACGCGATGACCCACCAGCTCGCGGTCGTCGGCAACCCGTCCTCGCTGCACCGGACCGGGCGCGAGGCGCGACGGGCCGTCGAGGAGTCGCGCGAGAAGATCGCCCGCGCCCTCGGGGCCAGGCCCTCCGAGATCGTCTTCACCTCCGGGGGCACCGAGTCGGACAACCTCGCGGTCAAGGGCACCTTCTGGGCCCGACGCGACGCCGACCCGGCACGCGTCCGGCTCCTCGTCGGCGCCACCGAGCACCATGCCGTCCTCGACTGCGTCGACTTCCTCGTCGCCCACGAGGGCGCCAAGGTGACCTGGCTCGAGTGCACCCCCGAGGGCTTCGTCGAGCCGGCCACGGTGCGCCGCGCCATCGAGCAGGACCCGGGCTCGGTCGCCCTCGTGTCGGTCATGTGGGCCAACAACGAGGTCGGCACCATCCAGGACGTGCAGGCCCTCGCCGCGGTGGCCCACGAGTTCGACGTCCCGTTCCACACCGACGCCGTGCAGGCTGCCGGCCACGTGCCCGTCGACTTCGCCGCGAGCGGCGCCGACCTCATGTCGGTGACGGCGCACAAGCTCGGTGGTCCGATCGGCGTCGGCGCGCTCGTCGTGCGCCGCGACGTGACGCTCGTGCCGCTGACCCACGGCGGCGGCCAGGAGCGTCAGGTGCGCTCGGGCACGCTCGATGCCCCCGCGATCGTCGGGTTCGCCACCGCGCTCACCGCGGCGGTCGAGTCGATGGACGCCGAGGCCGCCCGGCTCGTCGCCCTCCGCGACGCCATCGTCGAGCAGGCCATGCAGGTGGCCCCCGACGTCCGGCCGACCGGCTTCTGGGAGCCCGGCGACTCGACGCGTCGCCTGCCGGGCAACGCCCACCTGCTCGTCGCCGGCTGTGACGGCGACTCCCTGCTCTACCTGCTCGACGCCGCCGGCGTCGCCTGCTCGACGGGTTCGGCCTGCCAGGCCGGCGTGCCGCAGCCGAGCCACGTGCTGCTCGCCATGGGCGTCAGCGAGTCCGACGCGCGCGGCGCGCTGCGCCTGACCCTCGGGCACACGTCGACCGAGGCCGACGTCGAGGCGTTCCTCGCCGCGCTGCCCGCCGCGCTCGAGCGGGCGCGGAGGGCGCGCGAGGTCACCTCGTGAGGGTCGTCGCGGCGATGAGCGGCGGCGTCGACTCCGCGGTCGCCGCCGCCCGGATGCTCGACGCCGGCCACGAGGTCGTCGGCGTCCACCTCGCGCTGAGCCAGAGTGCGGCGACCCTGCGCGAGTCGGCGCGTGGCTGCTGCACCATCGAGGACGCGGGTGATGCCCGACGCGTGGCCGACGTGCTCGGCATCCCGTTCTACGTGTGGGACATGGCGAAGCGGTTCAAGCGCGACGTCGTGGAGGACTTCCGCGCCGAGTACGCCGCCGGCCGCACCCCCAACCCGTGCCTGCGCTGCAACGAGCGGATCAAGTTCGCCGCCCTGCTCGACAAGGCGCTCGCGCTGGGGTTCGACGCCGTCGCCACGGGGCACTACGCGCGCGTCGTCGAGGTGCCCGACGTGTCCGGCGGCTCGAGCGGGTCGGGCGTGTCCGGTGGCGTGCGCCGCGAGCTGCACCGGGCCGTCGATGCCGCCAAGGACCAGAGCTACGTGCTCGGCGTCCTCGACGCCGACCAGCTCGCCCGCTCCTTCTTCCCGCTCGGCGACACGACGAAGCCGGACATCCGCCGTGAGGCCGCCGAGCGCGGCTTCTACGTCGCGAACAAGCCCGACAGCCACGACATCTGCTTCATCGCCGACGGCGACACCCGCGGCTGGCTGACGCGTGAGCTCGGCGAGGCCCCCGGCGAGATCGTCGACGCCGACGGCACCGTCGTCGGTGAGCACCGGGGCGCCTTCGCCTACACGGTCGGGCAGCGGCGCGGCCTCGCCCTGGGACGGCCCGCGGCCGACGGGCAGCCGCGGTACGTCGTCGAGGTGCGGCCCGAGACCAACCAGGTGGTCGTCGGCACGGCGGACCTGCTCGGCGTCAACGTGATGACCGGGCAGCACGCGCGGTGGTGCGGTCCGGCACCCGAGGGGGTCGTGCGCGTCGGGGCCCAGGTGCGGGCGCACGGTGAGGAGTACCCGGCGGCGGCATGGGCCGACGGCGACCGGGTCGAGGTGCGCCTCGACGAGCGGATCCGTGGCGTCGCACCCGGCCAGTCCGTCGTGCTCTACGAGGGCACGCGGGTCGTCGGGTCGGCGACGATCGCCGCCTCCCGCCTCGAGCGCGACCCCGTGGCGTGACAGGCCTGAGGGCGCCGCTCGCGACGTGCCCCGCGGCGCGCGTCCCGCTCGATGTCCTCGTCGAGGCATGGAACCGCGCCTACGACGGCTACCCCGTCGACGTCAGCCGTGATGCACGGACCCTCGCCGACCACGTCGCAGCCGGGTCGATCGACCTCGAACGCTCGCTCGTGGCCCTCGACGGCGACGAGCCGGTCGGCCTCGCGCTGCTCGGAGGGCGACCGGCGACTGACGCGACTGACGCGACTGACGCGGCTGACGCGACTGACGCGGCTGACGCGGCTGACGCGACTGACGCGACTGACGCGACTGACGCCGGGGAGCGGGGGTGGGTCGGTGGCTTCGGTCTCGCACCCTCCCACCGGGGGAGCGGGTACGCCGCGCCGGTCGCTGCGGACCTGCTCGACGTCGCGCGCCGCAGCGGCGTGTCGCGCGTGCAGCTCGAGGTGCTGACGCCGAACGTCGCCGCGCGGCGTACCTACGAACGCGTCGGCTTCCGGGTCGACCGCCGCCTGCTCGTCCTTGCGGGCTCGCTCGCCGAGCCCCGGGGCCGGCTCTGCGAGCCCGGCAGGGTCGAGCCGCTCGGTGCCACCGGCTGGGTGCCCGCGATGAGGGCGCTGGAGCGCCTGGGTGGTGGCTCCTCGCAGCCGTGGGGG
>JAEXXY010000447.1 GCA_023451855.1 Actinomycetes bacterium | reverse complement strand
CGCCCGACGTGCGCCGGCGACCGCGTCGCGGGCCGCCGGCAGCGCGCCGACGGCCGCCTCGCCGGCCACGGCACGTACCTCGATGACGAGCTCGGCGAGGTGCAGCTCCATGAGCCACGAGGGCATGCCACGCCCCGCGAGAACACCGGAGAGCCACCGCACCTGACGCGTCGCGCGATCGGCGCCGAGCGGCGCGAGCGAGATGAGCCACGCGGAGTCACTGCTCGCGAATCGGGATCCCCTCTCGCCGTAGCGGATCCGGTAGTACGGCATGAAGTCGAACGAGCGCTGGGCCGCCCGGACCGCGGCCCGCAGCAGCATCGCGTCGGTCGTCATGCGGTACGTGCCCGCGTCGGGGTTGATGACGCCGGCGTCGACCGACTGTCCCGACGCGCGGCGCGCCAGGCCGGCGAGGACGTGCCGCTCCGCCTCGGCGACGAGCGTGGCGACGGCCTCGGCGTCGGACCCGGGGACGGGCCGCCCCTCGAGCGCGTCCCGCAGCGTCTGCTCGTCGGTCGAGCCCGTGGCGACGACGAGCCGCTCGACGCCGACGACGGCCGCGACGAGGGCGGGGTCCTCGAGCGACCCCGACGCGCTCCGGTCGGTCTGGTCGAGCAGGAGCTGTCGTGCCTCCGTGGCGCGCGCGGCGTCGGTCATCCCGGCATTGTGCCGTCCCCGGCGTGCCCGGGTCACCGCGGGTGCCGGTGGTGTGGGCGGTGGTGTGGGTGACGGTGTCAGGTGTGGCGCGAGGACGCCGTGTGAGGCCGCCGACAGGGCCGCGCTGGCCCTCCTGTGCCCGGCTAGCGTGGAAGGAGAGGCGTGCGCGGAGCGCGCCGCAAGGGCGCCCCCGAGCGCAGGCCTCGTCGCCGAGGAGGTCGGTCGTCATGGGTGCCCAGCGCGTCGCCGGTCGGGTCGAGGACAGGACCCGGAGCACCGGGGCGCCACCCGAGGGCGGGGTCGCCCTGCTGCGGGACGGGCCGCGGCTCACCGCAGCCCGGGTCCTGTCGCTCGTGGTCCTGGGCCTCATGCTCGTCCAGTCGCTCCTCGGCCTGCTCGTGCCAGGGCTCTACCCCGAGCAGCCGTGGGCGCTCGCGGCGCTGCGGGGCAACGACCTGGTGACGCTCGCGGTCGTCGTACCCGCGCTCGCGGCTGCCCTGTACCGCAGCGCGACCCGGGCCTCGGCGGCGTCGGTCGTCGTGTGGCTCGGGCTGCTGTTCTACGGCGTCTACAACTACGCCTACTACGCGTTCGGCGCGGCGTTCAGCGACGTCTTCCTCCTGCACGTGGCCGCGTTCTCGCTGTCGACCTACGCGCTCGTGCTGCTGGGGTCGAGCCTCGAGGTCGACGCGGTGGCGGCCGGCATCCGCGCCGGCCCGGCCGCGCGGGTCGTCGCGGTCTTCACGACGCTGCTCGGTGCCGGGCTGGTCGTCGCCTGGGGGACCTTCTCCGTCCGGTTCGCCCTGACCGGCCTGCTGCCCGCCGACGTCATGCCGCCGTCGGCCATCCACCTCGTGTACGCCCTCGACCTCGGCGTCCTCGCGCCCGCGTTCCTCGTCTCGGGGGTGTTGCTCTGGCTCCGCCGTCCGTGGGGCGCGGTGCTCGCGGCGGCGGCCAACGTGTCGGCGGCCGCCTACCTGCTCGTGCTCGAGGTCGGCAGCGGCTTCCAGTCGGACGCCGGGATCGGCACGGCCACGTGGGCCTCGGCACCGGCGATCGGCGGCACGGTGCTGTGCCTCCTCGCGGCGGTCACCCTGCTCAGCGGCAGGACTCGAGCTGTCGCGCCACCTGCGCCTTCTCGGCCGCGGTGACCCACAGGTGGTAGCGCGTCTTCACCGCCACCTGGCGCGCCACGTAGGTGCAGCGGAAGGCGCGGTTCGGCGGCAGCCACGACGCCGCGTCGGAGTCGCGCTTGGCGCCGTTGGTCGGGCCGTCGACGGCGAGGAGGTTGAGCGGGTCGTTGGCCAGGGCGGTGCGCTGGACCGGCGTCAGCTGCTGGGCGCCCTTGACCCACGCGTCGCCGAGCGCGACGACGTGGTCGATCTGCACCTTCGACGACGTCGCGGCGCCGCGCTCGAAGGCGATGACGCGTCCGGTGTAGGGGTCGGCGAGCCGCCCTGAGAGCACGACGCACCCGTGCGTGCCGGGCTAGAGGCGCTCGTCCGTGAGGTCGCGGCGGAGCACGTCGTTGCGCGTGTCGCAGCCGTTGTGGCCGCCTGCGACGTCGACGTCGTCGGTCCAGGAGGGGCCGAACCGGTCCCGCGCGTAGCCGGTCTTGGGGGCCCGGCCCTTGACCGGCAAGCGGTCGAGCTGGGCGAGGGCGAGGCGGGCCTGCGCCGGCGTCGTCAGCACCGTGCTCGTGCGCGACGTCCCGGGCGCGCTCGACGTGCCGGGCACGCCCGTCGCCGACCCCGGGTCGCTCTCGCCGAGGGTCGTCGACGCGTGGGGCTGCGCGCCGGGCAAGGTCGCCGTCAGCGCCGGGAGTCCGCACCCGGACAGGAGGGCCGCCAGCGCAGAGACCGCGAGGGCGTGGGTGGGAAGGCGGTGACGCCGGGGACGGTGGTGCAGGCTGGACACGATGGGTCACCCTGCCACACAGTCGAATCCATACCGGCGCGCCTCGCCGCTCTGCATTGCTCCTCGTCGTGAGCCAGAGTCGGGGTCCGCTGCTCGGGCATCGACCTGGCTCGTGTGGTGGAGCAGTGCAGAGCGCCTGGAGACCGCTGACCCGCGGCCGGCAGGCCCGGGCGAAACCCCGCGGCTACGGACGTCGTTCGTCCGGAACCGGCCCTAGCGTCGGGGCATGACGACATACACGCCACCTCTCGAGCGGCCTTGGGAGCCGCCCTTCGCCGGCACCGACCTCGAGCACCTGCTCGGCGCCCTCGACCGGATGCGCACGACGTTCCGCTGGAAGGCCGACGGCCTCGACTCCGCCGGGCTGGCTCAGCGCGTCGGCGCCTCCACCCTGACGATCGGCGGCCTGCTCAAGCACATGGCCGCGAACGAGGACTTCAAGTCGCTGGTCCGGCTGCACGGCGCGCCGCTCGATCCCGTCTGGGACGACAACGGCTGGGACACCGACGACGACTGGGAGTTCACCTCGGCGGCCGACGACGCTCCCGACCGGCTCTACGCGCTCTACGACGGCGCCGTCGCGCGCTCGCGGCAGCGTTTCGACGCCGCCATCGCGGAGGGCGGGCTCGACGCGGCGGTCCATGCCACGGGCCCGGACGGTGGCCCGGTCAGCATTCGTCGGATCCTGTTCGACCTGCTCGAGGAGTACGGCCGCCACACGGGCCACGTCGACCTGCTGCGTGAGGCGGTCGACGGGCGCACGGGGGAGGACCCGCCCGACGGCTGGCAGCC
The DNA here is from genome assembly GCA_023451855.1 of Actinomycetes bacterium. Taxonomy (GTDB): domain Bacteria; phylum Actinomycetota; class Actinomycetes; order Actinomycetales; family Dermatophilaceae; genus Monashia. Next base: position 678 of record JAEXXY010000447.1, on the reverse strand, counting down.
CGAGTCCGGCAGCTACGCCTTCCACTGACCGGCCTGCAACTGACCCCGACGCCTCGCGCTCAGTCTGCGGCGTCGAGGAACCGGCGGCCGAGCGCGCGGACGGCCTCCCGCAGTTCGGGCCCGTCCACGACGCGGAACGGCGCGGGCAGCCGGGCCAGCTGCTCGGCGTACCAGAACGGGTTGCCGGTCGACCCGGTCAGCCGGGTGCGTTCGGCGTCGACCGCGTCCACCCGGCCGAGCCCGCGCGGCAGTGCCGCACGCACCTTCTCCAACGGCGCGTCGACGACGACGTCAGCGGTGTACTCCCATCCGACTGCGAGGTGCTCCTCGAGCATTGCGACCGGCTCGAGGTCGGCAGGCGGGCTGAACGGCTCGTGGAGCACCTCGACGCGTCGCACCCGGTCGACGCGGAAGGTGCGCACCTCACCGCCCGGGTGGCGCCGACACAGCACGTACCAGCGTCCGTGACGCACGACGACGGCCCACGGCTCGACGTCCATGTCCCACTCCGACCCGGCCTCGGACCGGTAGGACAACCGCACGCAGAGGCGGTCCGCGCACGCCCCGACGAGGGTGCTCGTCGTGCCGGGGTCGGGGCGCACGGCGGCGCGGTCGGGTGCCGGGGCCGTGGTGCGGCGCACCGCCTCGGCCTGGCGGGCCACCGGCTCGGGCAGAGCC
>JAEXXY010000421.1 GCA_023451855.1 Actinomycetes bacterium | reverse complement strand
GACCGACGGCCAGGTCGCCGGCCAGGTCGAGGCTCGGGCCGACGCCCGTGCCGACGCGTCGGGTGGGACGGTCGTCGCCCTCGCACCGCGCCGCCGCACGCTCTGGCGCGGTCTCGTCGCGGCTGCGACGGCGCTCGTGCTCGCCGTGGCCGGGTTCACCGTGTGGCGCACTGCCAACAGCGACCCGAACCAGACGATCGCCGAGCAGGTGCTCGCCGCCGCCGACGCGACGACGGTGACGCACACGCTGCCCGACGGCGCCCAGGCGAAGGTCGTCCGGTCGCCGTCACTGCACAAGGCGGTGCTCGTCACGAAGAACATGCCCGCGGCCCCGAACGGCAAGGTGTACCAGCTGTGGCTGCAGGACCCCACGGGTCACATGGCCTCAGCGGGACTCATGCCGCCGGGCACCGACCAGGTGGTCGTCCTCGACGGCGACGCGAGCAAGGCCACGGGGGCCGGCATCACCGTCGAGCCCCAGGGCGGTTCGGGCCAGCCGACGTCCGACCCGGTCGTGCTCTTCACCTTCGCCTGACGCGGCTGCGGTTCCCTACGAGCCGAGCGACTCACGAGCGGCCCCGTCGTCCGACCCGGACGACGGGGCCGCCCCGGGTCCGGGCAGGACGTCGACGTCGCCGGCGTGCATCGGTTCGCCGCAGTGCGCGCACCGCAGGTCGACGCTGCTGACCTCGCCGCAGGCGTGGTGCCGGTAGAGCACCGGGGGCCCGGCCGGGCCGGCGAGCCACCGGTCGCCCCACCCCACCATGACCATGAGCACGTCGACGAGCTCGAGGCCCTTGTCGGTGAGGACGTACTCGTAACGCGGCCGGTTGTCGTAAGGCCGGCGCTCGAGCACGCCGTGGTCGACGAGGTGGCCCAGGCGCTCGGTCAGCACCTTGCGCGAGATGCCGAGGTCGGCCTGGAGCTGCTCGAAGCGGTTGATCCCGACCCAGACGTCGCGCAGGACGAGGGGCGACCAGGGCTCGCCGATGACGTCGAGGGTGCGCGCGATGGAGCAGGCCATCTCGCCGAAGTTCGTGCGCTGCATGGAACCACCCTAGCGCTCGGGGTTCCTTCAAGGAACTTCGCCTGCTACGGTCGTGGAGTCTCCTCAAGGAACTCGAAAGGACGCATCATGAGCTCGGTCCTCGTGGCACTCTCGGTCTCCGTCGACGGCTTCATCACCGGGCGCGACCCGCGCGCCGGTCACGGCCTCGGCGACGGTGGCCGGCTCTTCGACTGGTACTTCGACGGCGACACCCCGAGCGAGGTGTTCGACGGGTTCTCGCTGAGCGAGGCGAGCCGTCGCGTCTTCGACGCGACCGCGGCCCGCGTCGGGGCCTCGCTCGTCGGGCGCCACACCTACGACGACTCGGGCTGGGACACCGGCGGCGCGCCGCACCCGACTGCCCCGATGGTCGTCGTCAGCCACCGGCCACTGCCCGCCGACCACGACCGGCAGACGCTCGTCACCACCGGCATCGAGGACGCCGTCGCCGAGGCCAAGGACCAGGCGGGCGGCAAGGACGTCGCGATCATGGGCGGCGGGGTCGCGACGGCCGCGCTCGCCGCGGGCCTCGTCGACGAGGTGCTCCTGCACCAGGTGCCGGTGCTGCTCGGCACGGGGCGGCGCTTCTTCCAGGAGCTGCCCGAGCACGTCGACCTGCGACTGCTCGAGGCCGTCGCCGCCCCCGGCGTCACCCACCTGCACTACGCGGTGACCCGAGCGGTGACACCTCTTGCGGTGCCGCAGTAACTGCGTCTACCGTGGAGACATGAGCGACGACGCACGACGGGCCCTGCCGGCCCACGCGGAACAGGCCCTCGACACGGCCATCACCGCGGCCCGGGACGCCCTGGGCCGGGCTGACGCGTCGCACCCCCTCGACGCGCTGCCCCTCCTGCGCGCCGCGCAGGAGCACCTGACGACCGCCGTCGACGAGGCCATGGCCGCGGTGCTCGTCGCCGACGGCGAGACGATCCGCACGGCCGGCGCGCTCGCGGGCCTGTCCGAGAACGCCGTCGGACCCCGCCTGGCACGCACGACCCTGCTCGGCGCGTACGGCTCCGAGGCCGGACGCGTCACGGCCTCCGGCGTCGAGCGCGCCCGCTACGACCTCGAGGAGGGGCGCCACCGCCCCGCCCCGGACGCGTCGGGGCGCCCGTTGCGCTTCCGCGCCAGACGCAGTCCCTGAGCCGGCCCAGCCACCACCACCAAGACACCAGGACACCAGGACCCGCCCGCCAGCCACCCATCGACCCGAGGAGCCCGCCATGACGAACCCGAACCTCACGCACCTCTACTTCCTGCTCGACCGCAGCGGGTCGATGCAGTCGATCAAGGACGACACCGAGGGCGGCTTCGACGCGTTCATCGCCGAGCAGCGCACCCAGCCGGGCGACTGCCGGGTCACGCTGGCCCAGTTCGACGACCGCTACGAGGAGGTCTACCGCGACGTGCCCGTGGCCGACGTGCCGCCGCTGCGGCTCTCGCCCCGTGGCTCGACGGCGCTGCTCGACTCGATCGGCCGCCTCCTCGGCGAGGCCGGCGAGCGCCTCGCCGCCCTGCCCGAGCACGAGCGTCCCGGCGTCGTCATCGTCGGCATCATGACCGACGGCCACGAGAACGCCTCGCACGAGCTGACCCACGCCCAGGTCAAGGCCATGATCGAGCGGCAGACCGCGGAGTACTCGTGGCAGTTCCTCTACATGGGCGCCGACCAGGACGCCATCGAGGTGGGCTCGAGCATCGGCGTCGCCGCGGCGAACTCGATGACGTACGGCCGTGGCCGGGTCGCCGCCGCGATGGCCGCCACGTCGCGCAACATCGGGCTGACCCGCTCCGCCGTCGCCGCGGGCGCCCCGGTGAAGGAGGCGGCCGCCCACCTGGCCTTCGACGACGAGCAGCGCCGCGCGGCCACCGAGTGAGCCCTTCCCGCAGGGCCGCGGGGGTACGTTGAGCGCATGAGCGACGTGGGGCCCGAACGGCGCGACCCGGCCGGCGGCGGGTGGGACCAGCAGTTCACCGTGCCCGTCCCTGCGGGCCCTGCGACGCAGGCGATCCCGAGGTCCGAGCCGACGCGTGAGCTCCCTGTCCCGCCGCCCGTGCCACCCAACCCCTACGCCGGTCAGCCGGTCTGGCCCGCCGACGCCTCCGCCCGGACCGGCTCCGCCGCCACCTACCCGGGCGTCGACCCGGGCGTCGACCCGGGCGTCGACCCGCTCCTCGGGCAGATCGGTGTCGCCCTCTTCTGGGTCACGGTCGGATGGTGGGTGTTCGTCCTCGTGCGCCTGCTCGGCTGGTTCACCCGCAACGGCCTGACCGACACCATCCTCATCCGCACCATCGACCGCGGCGCCGAGGAGACCGTCGTGGCTGCCGTGATCTCGGTGCTCGCGGCGCTCCTGCTGCTGCTCGGTCGCGGTCGGCGCGGTCGCGACCTGCTCGGGTGGGCCTCGCTCGCCCTGGCCGTCGTCACCGTGGCGGTCGCGATCTGGCGCATCATCCCCTGACGCGGCAGACGACCTGGGACGACTGAGGCACAGGGGGATCCGGTGATCGAGGGTTCTGAGGGCGAGGCGATCGCCGCGGCGTACGGGCTCGCGCGACGGGGCGACACGGTGGTGCTGTCCGGACCGGTGGCCCGCGGTCAGCTGGGCCGCATCTGGCGGCTCACGGTCGGCGAGCGGTCGTTCGCCGTCAAGGAGTGGTACGCGGGTCCGCGGCTCGAGGACGTCGGCCGCGACGCCGAGTTCGTCGACGCCGCCCGCGCAGTCGGGGTCCGGACGCCCGAGGTGCTGCGCACGACGGACGGCCGCGTGGGCGCCGACGTCGACGGCACCGTGGTGCGCGTCTTCGAATGGGTGGACCTGCGTCCGCGCACCCGGTTCCTCGACCCGGCCGCGGTCGGGCGCACCGTCGCCCTCCTGCACCGGGCGGCGCGTCCGAGCGACGAGCCCGTCGACAACTGGTTCGCCACCGGAGCCGGCGAGCAGAGCTGGCGCGACCTCGTCCGCAGCGTGGCCGACGGGAAGGCGCCGTTCATCGGGCAGCTGCGCGCGCTCGTCGACGACCTCGTGGCCGTCGAGTCGGTCATCGAGCCGCACGAGGCACCCCTCGTGTGTCATCGCGACCTGTGGGCCGACAACGTCCTCGCCACCACGGACGGGGCCATCTGCGTCATCGACTTCGACAACCTCGGGCCCGCCGACCCCAGCCAGGAGCTGGCCATGGTGCTCTTCGAGTTCGGCGCGGACGACCCGGCTCGGGCCCGCAC
>JAEXXY010000419.1 GCA_023451855.1 Actinomycetes bacterium | reverse complement strand
GCCGCGTCCGCCCTGCTCGGCCTCGGCGCCGACGGTCGCGCGGCGCTGGCCGGCCGCGAGCACACTGCGCCCGTCCGGGCCGCGCGCACCGTCGCCGACCTGCAACGGGCGTCGGCATGAGCGGCGTCCTCGAGGGGCTGCGCTCTGCCGTCGTGTGGGTCATGGACGTCACGTCCGTCCCGATCCTTGCCTACTTCCTCCTCATCAACACCTCGCTCATCGTCCTCATCGTCCTGGCCTACCTCGAGTTCCGGGCCCAGGAGCGGCGGCGGGCCACGGCCGTCGAGTGGCAGGGCGCCGGCCTGGCGCCGGGCGTCTCGCTGCTCGTCCCGGCCTACAACGAGGAGGTCGGGATCGTCACGGCGGTCAAGTCCTTCCTCACCCTGCGCTACCCGCGGCACGAGGTCGTCGTCGTCGACGACGGCAGCACCGACGAGACCTTCCTCCGGCTCGAGCAGGCCTTCGACCTCGTCGAGGTGCCGCGCGAGCTGCCCCACGAGGTGCCGATCGGGGCCCGCATCCTCGGGGTGTACGTCCCGCGTGACGGCCGCACGCGACTCGTCGTCGTGCGCAAGGAGAACTCCGGCCGGTCCGAGGCCATCAACGTCGCGATCAACGCCGCCACCGAGCCGCTGGTGGCGATGATCGACGGCGACTCCATCCTCGAACCCGACGGGCTGCTCCACGTCACGCGTCCGTTCGCCGACGACCCGACGCGCATGGTCGCGACCGGTGGGGCCATCCGTCCGGTCAACGGCAGCCGGGTCATCGCGGGGCGCATCGTCCGTGTCGAGGTGCCGCCGACGTGGCTGCCGCGGATCCAGCTCGTCGAGTACCTGCGCGCGTTCCTGCTCGGTCGCACCGGCTGGTCGCGCCTCGGCTCCCTCATCCTCATCAGCGGCGCCTTCGGGCTGTTCCGTCGCGACGTCGTCGTGGAGGTCGGCGGCCTCGACCCCAACAGCATCGGCGAGGACTTCGAGCTCGTCATGCGCATCCACAAGCGGCTGCGCGACGAGGGCCGCGACTACCGCATCGAGTTCGTCCCCGAGCCGGTGTCGTGGACCGAGGTCCCGGTCACGGCCACGGTGCTGCGCAACCAGCGTCGCCGCTGGCACCGTGGTCTCTGGGAGACGCTCTGGGCCTACCGCTCGATGCTCTTCCGGCCCAAGTACGGCCGCGTCGGCTGGGTCGCCCTGCCGTACTACTGGCTCTTCGAGCTCTTCGCGCCCCTGCTGGAGCTCTTCGGCATCATCATCGTGCCGCTGGCGCTGCTCCTCGGGGTCGTCAACCTCCCCTTCGCCCTGCTCTTCCTCGTCCTCGCCTACGGCTACGCGGTGCTCGTGACGCTCGCGGCGATGCTCGTCGACGAGTGGGCCTTCCACAAGCACGACCGGTGGCAGGCGCTCGGCGTGACGATCGCCGCATCGGTCCTGGAGAACATCGGCTACCGCCAGGCCACGGTCTGGTGGCGGCTCGAGGGCTGGTGGTCGAGCCTGCGGGGCAAGAAGCACGTGTGGGGCGTCATGACGCGCACGGGCTTCGACGAGGGTTCCGCGTGAACGTCGGGCTGCGGCCCTTCACGCGCAGCTCCGTCGGCACCCAGATCCGGATCTTCGTCGGCATCATCGTCGTGCTCGTGACGCTCGGCGCCGTGGTGTCGGTCGTGACCATCCAGATGCAGAGCCACTCGGTCCGGGCGCTCACCCTCGTCTTCGAGCCGGCCAACGACGCGAACAACGACGTCGTACAGTCGATGGACCAGGCGCACGCCGCGTGGCAGCTGGCCGCCGTGGGTCGCCCCCCGGCGCTCTCGGCCGGCGGCTACCGCTCGACCGTGCAGGCCGACCTCGACCGCCTCGTCGAGTCGATCCGCCAGCCCGAGCTGCCGGACACCGACCGTGCCGCGTACGAGCGCCTCGCCGCCGAGCAGCAGCAGGCGGCCACCCGGTGGTTCGACGCGGCCGACCGCGCCCTCGCCGGCCGGTCGCCGGTGGCCGAGGTCCCGCCGGACGTCCAGACCGGCGTCGAGGACGCCTACTCGACCTTCCTCGGTGCGAGCACGGCCTTCGGGGTCCAGGTGCGCGGCGACCGCAACGAGGCCCGGATCGACTCGCGCAACGGTGCGAGCCTGGCCTCCGACGTCCTCATCGGCGTCACGATCGTCGTCGTGCTGCTCCTCGTGGCCGCCGGCTTCGGCATGGACCGCGCCGTCGGGCGTCCCATCGCGCAGCTGCGCGAGGTGGTGCGACGTCAGGCCGAGGACGACGTCATCGCCATGGCCAGCCAGGAGGATGGCGCGCTCGAGGTGCGGATGCTCGCCCGCGACTTCAACGACCTCACCCGGGCCAACGCCCGCCTCGTCGACCAGCAGGCGGCCGTCCTCGAGATGCAGGAGCTCGTCCTCGACGTCGGCCGTCGGGTGCGCGCCGCGAGCGACGTGCCCGAGGCGTTGCAGCGGGTGTGCGCGCGGCTCGGCGTCGGTCTCGGGGCCGACCGCGTCCTGCTCTACACGCTGGCCGACGACGGCCAGAGCATCGAGGACCGGCTCCAGTGGTGCGCCGGCGACCTGCCCGACCTGCCACCGCTGCCCCGCTCGCTGGCCCAGCAGATCGGGGCCGTCAACGACGAGCTGCGCCGTGACGCCGGCTTCTTCGACCTCGGCGACCTCCTGGCGCACCGGGCCTTCGAGGACGAGCGGGCCCGGGCCTTCCACCGGGCCACCGGTGCCCGGTCGCTGCTCATGCTCCCGGTGGGCACGGGTGGCCGCGGCCTCGGCATCATCGCGATCATGATGGTCGACGGGCCGCGCCGCTGGCACCGGCACGAGATACAGGCCGTCCAGCAGTGCGCCGCCATCGCGGCCCAGTCGATCATCGCGCTGCGCCTTACCCTCATGCAGGAGGAGCAGGTGCGCCGCCTCACCGAGCTCGACCGGCAGAAGACCGACTTCATGGCGACGATCAGCCACGAGCTGCGCACCCCGCTCACCTCGATCAGCGGCTACCTCGAGCTGCTCACCGATGGCGACTTCGGCGATGTCAGCCAGAGCCAGTCCGTGGCCCTCGACATCATCGGACGCAACGCGACCCGCCTGCGCGGCCTCATCGAGGACCTCCTGGTGCTCAACAAGATCGAGGCGAGCGGCCTGCAGTCCGTCGCCGAGGACGTCGCCGTGGCCGACCTGCTGCGCACCGTCACCGAGACGATGGAACCCGTGGCGGTCGCCGGGGGCGTCGAGCTCGTCTGCCACGACGTGCCCGAGGACCTCCTCGTCCACGTCGACCGCAGCCAGCTCGAGCGGGCCCTCATCAACCTCGGCTCGAATGCCGTGAAGTTCACCCCCGAGGGCGGCCAGGTCGTGCTGTCGGCCGAGCGCTCCGGCGACTCGACGATCGTCTCGGTGCGCGACACCGGCATCGGCATCCCCGCGGCCGACCTCGCCCGTCTGTCGGAGCGGTTCTTCCGGGCCGGCAACGCCACGGCGGCGGCGATCCCCGGCACGGGCCTGGGCCTGGCCATCGTCCGGGCCATCGTGGAGGGCCACGGCGGCGAGCTCGTCATCGCCTCGGTCGAGGGGGAGGGTACGACGATGCAGGTCGTCCTGCCGGTCGCCCAACCCGCCCACGTCGAGGTCTTCGCCGACGCCTGACGCGCCCGCCCCGAACGGGGCAGGGATAGGGCCGCGCGGCCCGGTTCAGAAGCAGCCGCCGCGCGGCTGTCGCTCGAGGCGCTGGGTGACGCTCCAGCCGGAGGCCGGGTCGCGCACGGTGGTCGCGATCTCGTCTCCGGAGCCCTTGACCGACCTGGCGCGCGTCGGCTCCCCGAGCGTGCGGCCGGCGCGGGCACCGACGCGCCACCCGACGTAGTCGATGCCCTCCCCGCCCGTCACGGCCGGCGCCTCGGTGGTGCGGTAGCCGGTGACGACCGCCACGGCCGTCCCGTCGAGCGCGACGTGCTGGTAGACCGGCTCGTCGGGCCGGGGAGGCAACGTGCGCCATGCGACGCGTCGTGACGTGAGGTCGACGCCGAGCACCGACCCGTCCTCGCCCGGCACGACGACGAGGTGGGGGTCGACGACGAGGAGCCGCTCGCCGCCCTGCGCGCCGACGGGCAGGGCGACCTCGGTGCGCTCCCACCCGGCGGTGCCGGGCGTCCAGACGACGAGCGTCCGGCCCAGCACGCCGACCACGGAGGTGTCGGTGAGCACGGCGGAGGAGCGGTAGCCGTTGCGTGCAGCGGGGTCGTCGGGGGACTCCGTCCACGAGAACCCGCCGGGCCCTCCGGCGACCGGCTCCGCGACGAGCATCGCGTCGTCGTCCGGGAGCCCCACGACCTGGCCGTCGACGACCCCGAGGACCTCCTTCATGCCCTCGAAGATCGACACGGTCCCGGTCGCAACCTGCACGACGTGCGGCGCGTGGCACCCCTCGATGACGACGTAGCCCTTGCCCACGGTGGGCGAGCGGGACACGAGGTCGGCGACCGTCGTGGTCCAGCGCACGGTGCCCGACGCGTCGACGCCGGTGACGCGTCCGGCCCGCTCGGACGGCACGTCCGGACACGCGTCGAACGAGCACTCCCGGCCGGTGCAGCCACCGACGGCGAGCAGTGTGACGAGCCCGGCGACGGCGGCGCGGCGCCCCGACGCCCCGCCCCACCTCGCACTGTGACGCCCACCGGCCCCGTGCATGCCCGCCCCCTGTCCTCGGATGCTCCGCTCGTGCCGGGAAGACACCGGACCCCCGCGGATCGTTGCACCCGCGACGGGGGCGCGCGGGGGAATGCGGAGGGGGCCCGACGCGTTTGGGAGGACGTGCGCCTTTCTGGCACACTCTTCCTTCGGACCGGTTCACGGCCGAGCGACCCACCAGGGTGGTTAGCGACGACAC
>JAEXXY010000387.1 GCA_023451855.1 Actinomycetes bacterium | reverse complement strand
CTGCTGCGCCGTGGCGGCGCCGGTGGTCGGCTCGGGCAGGTCGAGGTCGACCGACTCCTCGGCGGCCGGGGCGGCGTCGGCCGCCTCGTCGGCGTCCTCGAGGGGCTCGAGGCGCACGAGCGGGGCGCCGGTCTCGACCTGGCTGCCGACGCTCGCGAGGATCTCGCGGACCCGCGCCGCCATGGGGGCCACGAGGACGGTCTCCATCTTCATCGACTCGAGCACGAGCACGGGGGCGCCCGCGGCGACCTCGGCCCCGACCTCGACCGGCGTCGCGACGACGAGCGCCGGCGCGGGGGAGCGGACGACGCCGCCCTCGTCGCGGGTGACGCGGTGGGTGACGCCGTCGACCTCGACGAGCTGAACCGGGCCGTGCGTCGCCGTGACGAGGCGGTGGCTGCGGCCCTCGACGCTGATGCGTCCGGCGTACTCGTCGATGAGGTCGAGCTCGGCGTCGACGACGTGCTCGGCGCCGCCGCCCGCGACGCTGACCCGGTAGCGGTGCGAGGCGGTGCGCAGGACGGTGACCTTGTAGGCGGTGCCGCGCAGCTTGAGGTCGATGGCCCGCCCGACGGTGTGCTGCACCTGCGGGCGGCCGCCCCGCGCGGACTCGAACAGGCGCGCCCGCTCGATGGCCTCGGCGTCCTCGTAGGCCTCGATGCCGGCGGCGACGAGCGCGACGCCGGAGTGGCGGTGCGTGACCAGCCGGCCCTCGGCGCGGACGCGGTCGATCCAGCCGGTGTCGGCCGAGCCGTCGATGACCTCCGGCTGGTCGAGCAGCTCGAGGATGAACGACTTGTTCGTCGAACCGCCCTCGATGACGACGGTGGTCTCGAACATGGCACGGCGCAGGCGGGCCAGCGCCTCGTCGCGGTCGCGACCGTAGGCGATGATCTTGGCGATCATCGAGTCGAAGTCGGCGGGGATCGAGTCGCCCTCTCCCACACCGGTGTCGACGCGGATGCCGGGGCCGGCGGGGAACTGGAGCAGGCTGATGCGGCCCGGGCTCGGCGCGAAGTCGCGGTCGGGGTCCTCGGCGTTGAGGCGGGCCTCGACGGCGTGGCCGTGCTCGGTGGGTCGACCCTGCGGGAGGTCGTCGAGGCGGCCGCCGTTCGCGACGTGGATCTGCAGCTTGACGAGGTCGGTGTCGGTGACCGACTCGGTGATCGGGTGCTCGACCTGCAGGCGGGTGTTGACCTCGAGGAAGGCGAAGAACCTCTCGCCCGGGTGGTAGAGGAACTCGACGGTGCCGGCGCCGGCGTAGCCGACGGCGATCGCGAGCCGCTCGGCGCTGTCCTTGACCTCCTGGGCCTGCTCGGGGCTGAGCACCGGCGAGGCCGACTCCTCGATGACCTTCTGGTTGCGGCGCTGCACGGAGCAGTCGCGCACGCCGACGGCCCAGGCCGTGCCCTGACCGTCGGCGATGACCTGCACCTCGATGTGCCGGGCGCCGGTGACGAGCTTCTCGAGGAAGACGACGCCGGAGCCGAAGGCGCGCTCGGCCTCGTCGCGGGTGCGCTCGTAGGCGTCGGTCAGGTCGGCGTCGGAGTCGACGCGGCGGATGCCGCGTCCGCCGCCGCCTGCGGTCGCCTTGAGCATGAGCGGGTAGCCGATGCGCGCGGCCGCGGCCTTGGCGTCCTCGAGCGTGTCGACGCCGCCGCGGCTCCACGGGGCGACGGGCACGCCGACCTCCTCGGCGATGAGCTTGCTGCCGATCTTGTCGCCGAGCTTGGTCATCGCCTCGGCGCTCGGGCCGATGAAGGTGACGCCGATGCGGTCGCACAGCTCGGCGAACGCCGGGTGCTCGGCGACGAAGCCCCAGCCGACCCACGCCGCGTCGGCGCCGGTCTCTCGCAGGGCACGCTCGAGCACGGCGTAGTCGAGGTAGGGACGCGCCGAGGCGGGGCCGAGGTCGTGGGCGAGGTCGGCCTCACGGACGAACATCGCGCGGCGCTCGCCCTCGGTGTGCAGGGCGACCGTCTCGATGCGGTGGCCGTCCGGCCCGGCTGCTGCGTTGAGGTCACGCACCGCGTGGATGAGCCGCATGGCGGCCTCGCCGCGGTTCACGATGGCGATGCGCGAGATCATCGAGTGCTCCTTCGACCGGGATCAGACGGGTGCTGCAGTGGTGCCGACAGGGGTGGTGTCGCACCCTGCAGCCTTCCACGCCACCTCGGTGACCGGCGAGTAGACAGGCCTGTCGTTCGCCCGTGGGCGGCTGGCCGGCACGCTACCGTCGGCTCGTGGTGGGGACCTCGGCCGTCGGCGCCTTCGGTGCGCGGCTCCGCGCCCTGCGCGAGGCCAGGTCACTGACGCAGGAGGAGCTGTCGGAGCGGTCCGGCCTCAGCGTCAAGGCGATCGGCGCCCTCGAGCGCGGCGAGCGGTTGCGCCCGCACCCGCACACCGTCCGCTCCCTGGCCGACGCGCTGGACCTCGATGACGCGGAACGGGCCGAGCTGGTGGCCTCGGTGCCGCGCCGGGGCGGGGCGTCCGGGCCTGACCGCCCGTCCGAGCCTGACGAGCAGCCTGACGAGCCGTCCGAGCTCGGCGGCTGGCCGGCCGGAGCGGGAGGCGCGTTCGCGTCGTCGGGGCT
>JAEXXY010000377.1 GCA_023451855.1 Actinomycetes bacterium | reverse complement strand
CGGGCTGCTCGGGCTCGACGCCGTCGCCACCGACGACGAGGTGCGCGTGCGCGGCGCGCTGCTCGAGCGGTTCGTCTATGCCCTGGGCGCGGGCGGACTCGACGGCCCAGTAGACGGCCTCGGGCGTCGCGGGCGAGGCGAGGTCGACGGTGGCACCGGCCGGGCCGAATGCGGCGGCCGCCTCGCGCAGGGCCTCGCGCACCGAGAAGGCGAGCATGAGCGGCGGCTCGCCGACCGCCTTGGAGCCGTAGACGACGCCGTCCTCGTGGGCGTGCTCGAGGAGCGAGACGTTGAACTCCTCGGGCATCTCGGAGAACGACGGCAGCTTGTAGGTGCTCGCCGCCTGGGTCGCGAGCCGGCCGCGCGAGGGGCGGTCGGACTCGTCCCACCGGAGATCCTCGAGCGTGAGCCAGCCTGCGCCCTGGACGAACCCGCCCTCGATCTGCCCGATGTCGACGAGCGGCGAGAGGCTCTCGCCGACGTCGTGGACGATGTCGACACGGCGCGTGGAGTAGGCCCCGGTGAACCCGTCGACCTCGACCTCGGCCGCGGCCACGCCGTAGGCGAAGTACTTGAACGGTGAGCCCTGCATCCGCGAGGAGTCCCAGTGCAGCCCCTCGGTGCGGTAGAAGCCCGCGGCCCACAGCTGGACGCGCTGGAAGTAGGCCTGGCCGACGAGCTCGTCCCAGGGGACCGACTCGCCTGCGTCACCGAGGCCGCGCACCCGGCCGTCGACGAAGCGCACGTCGTTCGGGTGGACGCCGAGGCGTCCGGCGGCGACGGCGGTCATCCGCTCCTTGATCTGCTCGCAGGCGTTCTTGACGGCTCCGCCGTTGAGGTCGGCGCCCGAGCTCGCAGCTGTCGCAGAGGTGTTCGGCACCTTGTCGGTGCGGGTCGGGGCAAGACGCACCTTGGCCAGGGGGATGCCCAAGGTGGTCGCGGCGACCTGGAGCATCTTCGTGTGCAGGCCCTGCCCCATCTCGGTGCCGCCGTGGTTGATGAGCACCGAGCCGTCCTTGTAGACGTGCACGAGCGCCCCGGCCTGGTTGAACGCGGTGAGGTTGAAGGAGATGCCGAACTTCACCGGGGTGACGGCGAGGGCCCGCTTGACGTCGTAGTGGCTCGCGTTGAACGCGGCGATCTCGGCGCGTCGGCGCTCGACGTCGCCCTGGGCGAGGACGCCGTCCCAGGCGGCGACGATGCGCTCGGGGTGGCGCACCCGCTGGCCGTACGGCGTCGACTGGCCCTCGACGTAGAAGTTGCGGCGGCGCAGCTCGACGGGGTCGAGGCCGAGCAGGGGCGCGCAGCGGCCGAGGAGGTCCTCCATGACGAGCATGCCCTGCGGGCCGCCGAAGCCCCGGAACGCCGTCTGCGAGGTCTTGTTCGTCTTCGCGATGCGGCCGTTGACCCGGACGTCTGGCACCCAGTACGCGTTGTCGATGTGGCACAGGGCCCGGGCCAGCACCGGCTCGGACAGGTCGAGGCTCCAGCCGCCGTCGGCCGTCAGCGTCGCGTCGAGGGCCTGTAGGTGGCCCTCGGCGTCGAAGCCGACGCGCCACTGGGCGTGGAAGCCGTGGCGCTTGCCCGTCATGGTGAGGTCCTGGGTGCGGTTGAGCCGCAAGCGAACCGGCCGTCCGGTGAGTGTGGCACCGAGTGCCGCGATCGCGGCGAGGCCGTGCGGCTGCATCTCCTTGCCGCCGAAGCCGCCACCCATGCGCAGGCACTGGACGGTGACGGCGTGGCTGGGCAGGCCCAGCACGTGGGCGATGATCTCCTGCGTCTCGCTCGGGTGCTGGGTGCTCGACTGGGCGAACACCTGGCCGTTCTCGTCGACGAGGGCCAGCGCGCAGTGGGTCTCGAGGTAGAAGTGCTCCTGGCCGGCGAACTCGAGCTCGCCGCTGAACACGTGGGCCGACCGCGCGAGGCCGGCCTCGACGTCGCCGCGCTCCATGTGCGGGCGCGCACCCTGGAACGCCTCGGCCGCGATGGCCTCGCGCACCGTGACGATGGCCTGGTGCTCCTCGTAGTCGACCTCGACGGCCGCAGCCCCGAGCCGGGCGGCCTCGAGCGTCTCGCCGAGGACCCAGGCGACGGCGTGGCCGACGAACATGACCTCGGTCGGGAAGAGCGGCTCGTCGTGCTTGACGCCGGCGTCGTTGACGCCGGGCACGTCGGCGGCGGTGAGCACGCGCACGACCCCCGGGACGGCGTAGGCCGGCTCGACCCGCAGTGACGTCACGGTGGCGCGGGCGTGCGGTGCCTGGACGGGGTGGGCGTGGAGGCAGCCGGCGGTGCGACCGACGAGGTCGTCGGTGTAGAGGGCCGCACCGGTGACGTGCAGGGCGGCCGACTCGTGCGGCAGGGCCTCGCCGACGACGGCGTGCTCGGGGCGGTCGGACAGGGTGCTCATGCGCCCACCTCCTGTCGGGTCGCGGTGACGGAATGGAGCTTGAGCAGGGCGCTGCCGAGCATCGCGCTGCGGTAGGTGGCGCTCGCGCGGTGGTCGTCCATGGGCGTGCCCTCGCGGCGCATGACCGCTGCGGCCTCGCGCACGACCTCCTTGGTCCACGGGCGGCCCTCGAGGGCGGCCTCGGTGGCGAGGGCGCGGATCGGCGTCGCTGCGACACCGCCGAGGCCGATGCGGGCCTTGGTCACGGTGCCACCGTCGACCGTCAGGGCGAAGCCGACGGCGACGCTGCTGATGTCGTCGAAGCGACGCTTCGCGATCTTGTGGAAGGCCGCGACCGGGCTGAGCGGCAACGGGATCCGGACCGCGCGGATGATCTCGCCGGCGTGGCGGACGGTCTGCCGGTAGCCGGTGAAGTACTCGCTGAGCGGCACCTCGCGCTCGCCGTCGGCGGAGGCCAGCACGACGGCCGCCTCGAGGGCGAGCAGGGCGGGCGGGGTGTCGCCGATGGGGGAGCCGGTGCCGAGGTTGCCGCCGATCGTCGCGCCGTTGCGGATGAGGCGCGAGGCGAACTGCGGGAACAGCTGGTCGAGCATCGGGATGCGGCCGGCGAGCCGGGACTCGACCTCCGAGAGCGTCAGCGCGGCACCGATCTCGACCGACGTGTCGGAGACCTCGAAGGTGCGCATCTCCGGCACGCGGTCGATGCCGACGACGAACGGGGCGCGCGCGCCCTTGAGGTTGACGTCGACACCCCAGTCGGTGGAGCCCGCGACGAGCACGGCGTCGGGGCGCTCGGCGAGCAGCGCGTAGACGTCGGCGGCATCCGCGGCCCGGGCGTACGACCCGCCGGCGGCCGCGACGCGGG
>JAEXXY010000035.1 GCA_023451855.1 Actinomycetes bacterium | reverse complement strand
CGTCCTCGTCGGCAGCGACCTCTCGACCGCCGCGATGGCCCGGCTCGCCGAGCGGCTTCCGGTCGTCAGCGTGCTCCGGCCGGCACGCGCGGCGGGCGTCGGGGTGGTGCGCACCGACGACGCCCTAGGAATGCGTCTCGCGGTCGGACACCTGCGCGACCTCGGCCACGAGCGCATCGCGCTGCTCGACGGCGGTCGGGCACCGGGCGCCGCGGAACGACGCCAGGGCTACCGGCGTGGGATGCACTCAGCGCCGGGGCTGCACGCGCTCGTGATGCCTGGCGGCCTCACCGAGCTGGACGGCGCCGCGGCGGCGCGGGCCTTCCTCGCGATGAGCGCCCCCCGCCCCACCGGGGTCGTGGCGTTCAACGACCGCTGCGCGCTGGGCTTCGTCGACGTCGTACGGCAGGCAGGGGTGCGGGTGCCCGAAGACGTGTCGGTGGTGGGCTTCGACGACATCGAGCAGGCCGGCTACCCGCACGTCGCACTGACGACGGTGCGCCAGGACGCCGCCCGGCTCGGCGCCGAGGCGGTGCGAGCCGTGACCGGGCGGCTGGACGACGCCGGGACTGCCGAGCCGACGGGCGCGGTCATCGAGCCCGAGCTGGTCGTCCGCTCGAGCACGGGCCCGGTCAGGCGGTAGGGGCCGGGTCGCGGCCCTGCCACGTGCAGACGCACCCCTCGTTGCCCTCGGGGTCGGCGAGGATCCAGAAGGCGGGGGCACGCGAGTCGGACACGAGCCGGCCGCCGGCGGCAAGGGCCCGCTCGATGCGTCCGGGCGCCTCGTCGTGCGCGACGGTGACGTCGAGGTGGATCCGGTTGCGTTGCGGCCGTGGCTCATCCATCTGCTGGAACCAGACGGCGGGGCCGAGTCGGAGCGGGTCCTGCACGTCGTCGCGCCGGATGACGTCCCACCCGAGCACGGCGTCCCAGAACGGGCGGACGGCGTCGATGTCCATGGCGTCGATGGCGATCTCGACGACGGTCAGCGGCCCCGGCTCGGACGCTAGTCCCAGCTCGGCGACGACCGCGTCGACGTCCCGACCCAGGGCGATGTCGGCATCGGTGACGCCGCCGCCGGGACGCGTCGAGAGCGCGAGGTGCACGACCGGGGCGCGCAGGTCGACGTCGAGCTGCCGGTCGTGCGCGGCCGCGACGGCGCCGACCCGAGAGACGAAGTCGAAGGCGGCCGCGGCGTCGGCTGCGCGGACCGTCAGGTGCATCCGCTGCAGCAGGAACCGCCACGTGGGCAGGGCATCGGAGGCGGCCTGCCGGGTCAGCTTGTCGGTCATGCCAGCACGCTAGCGCTGCGCACCGACCGATCCCGTGGCCCGGCGCCCCCGAGGTGGGGCTCGTAGACCACCTGGACGCCTTTGAACCCACCCACGTGGAGGCGATGCGTGGCGCACCGGCTCACCGGCATGCGCCACAACGGCTCCCAGCGCGCCCCTACCGCCCACACCGCCCACACCGCCGATTGTCATCTCGCGCGCCGGCACTCGTCCGGGCCAGCGCGAACAGCCTGGGGCCGCCCGCGTGTGCCCTTCGGTGTCCGATGATCTGCGTGGGTCTCTTCAGGAGACAGTGTCCGGATAGTTGGCCAGGCGGCTCAGGGCCCACATTCCGGGCACCCCCTTGAGAGCTCGGTCGCCGGCTGGTTCGACCGCGATGCCCGAGCCTTCGACGAGGGTGCGCACTGTGTCGGTCAGCAGGACCTCGGAGGGCCCAGCCAGAGCCGCGACGCGTGCAGCGATGTGTACGGCGATTCCGGCCAGGCCGCCTGGTGTTAGCAGCATGACCTCGCCTGTGTGCACACCGGCCCGCACCTCGAAACCCATCTGTCTGGCGTCGCCAACGATGCGTGCGGCGCAGCGCAGGGCCGATGAAGGCAGCATGAACGAGGTCAGGAAGCCGTCGCCCGCGGTGTCGATCTCAACGCCGCCGAATCGCGCCAAAGCCTTGCGGACTGCGTCACGGTGTGCAGAGAGCAGGTACTTCCACGGGGTGTCACCGGAGGTGGCCGCAGCGGATGTCGAACCGACGACATCGGTGAACAGCAGGGTCATCACCTGACGGTTCGCAAGCGCACCCCTGGTGCCGGAGAGGAACTCCTCGATTTCTTCGTAGATCTCCTCGAGGGGGATGCCGGGGCCTCTTCGTTCGGCACCTCCGATGATCTTGAGCCTCGCGTCCGGAAGGCGGTCTGCCAGCCATTGCACGCCGCCGGTGGGAACCATGTGGAAGCGCTCGTCGTGCAGCAGGAGCACAGGTGCGCGGATGTCGGCGAGGTGGGGGCGCAGGTCAAGGTCCGTGTGCATCTGGAAGAGCTGCGCCGCGGCCTTGGGGGTGGCTGCCATGCTTTCGAAGCGGGCGTAGGCGGCCCGCTCGGCGGGTGTCAGTTTGACGCGCGGGTTGAGGACCCGTCCCAACTGCGACCGCCCCCAAGCGCCGTGTTCGATCGCCTTGATGATCAGTTTCATCGTCTTTCGCTTCACCCCGAAGGGGTGCTCGGCGTCGCGGTGGCCCAAGGCGAGGGCTTCCCCCGCTATCACGGCGCTCACGCGCTCCGGAAACAGCGCCGCGGTCAGCAGGCCGATTGTGGCGCTGTCCATCCAGCCGAACAGCACTGCCGCTGGGCTCCGGGCAGCATCCATCACGGCCATGATGTCGCGGCTGCGCTGCTCTGCGCTCAGGCCGTCGACATCTCTGGTGGACAGCCCTTGGCCACGCTTGTCGAAGGCCAGGACCCGCCCCAGATGCGACAGTCGGTCCACGAAGTCCGCGTAGTCCGGCATCTCCCAGAGCATGTCCAGATGGGTGGGCCCCGGCATTGCCAGCACGATGTCCCTGGGACCGTTTCCGACGACCCTGTAGGCAATCTCCGCTCCGCGGGAATCGGCGTAGTGGGTCTTGGGAATCAATGGTGCCTCCCAACCGCTGAGTCGACGATCGGCTTTGGGCGCCAGCCGGCGACGTGTCCCGCCGTGTCGCGGACAGCTGGAGTGAGTGCATCTAGTCTGAACCCATGGAGACGCGGGCGAGCGTCACTTCAGTGAGTTGGATTCCGTCCCAAGCGGTTACCGGCCTGGCGCGCGGCGCCTTCGAGTCCGGCCTCACCCACTACGACAGGCCGCCACCGGACCAGATCCACGGTCCAGAGTGGCTGCACGGGGCCGCTGAGGCCGATGTGTTCAGGTTTGCGAATCATCTCTCGGTCACGGTTCGAGTTTCCGACGGCCACGTCGCCTCAGGCACCTACGACGACTTCAGCGAAGCGATCATGGGCGGCTCAACGTTGCGAGCGGGTCCGTGGTCACTTCGAGTCGCTGCGATCCCATACCCGACGATTCAGCACGAACCGATCATCACTGGTGAATCGGTCACGTTCCTGCAGACCGCCGGTGGTCGGGCAGGCATGATCGCCCCCCGCCCAGTCACACAGCCCCCGTACGCCCAAATCGCATCGCCCGCCGTCTGGACGACGCTGCGCCTGACTGTTCACGCGAATGGCGAGGTGGAGTCTGAGCTCGTCGGCGCTAGCAAGTTCCCACGGCACTGGGTTTACGGGCGAGACGGGGTTGTCTTCGCCAAGAGCGGGACCATGGACTCGGGCTCGTGGATGAAAGCGTCGTTCGGCAAGCACACGCCTTGGGGGACTCACGACTCGCCTGTGCTGGTCGCAGCGGCGGAGTCTGCACTTGAACGGGTTGTCTCCCGCGAAGTCATGACCTCGGGGCACAAACCGACCATCCGCTCCATGAACGCGGGCACGGAGGTTACTAAGCAGGGCGCGCGCGAAGAGGCCATGTTTCTTGTCCTGGATGGGATCGTCGATGTCGACGTCAGCGGTCAGCATTGCGGAGAGCTGGGCCCAGGAGCGTTGGTTGGCGAACGCGCCTTCCTCGAGGGTGGAAGACGGACTGCGACGCTCGTCGCTCGCACGGACATCCGAGTTGCGGTGTTCCCTCCGGATGGGGTCGATCGCGAGGCGCTGAACGCGCTGCGCGTCGCCCATCACTCGGAGGACCGACCCCCAAACCATAGTTAGCCAACGCTGCCTCGATGCCTCACTTCGCCGCCAGTCGCCCGCGCTACCGCGGAGCGAGCGAGCGAACGAGCGTGTGAGCTGGCGCCGCTCCCGCCCCTCGAACCGCCCCCGTTGGGATTCCGTTACCGCCGTGCAGGTTTGGAGGCGCGGGAGGTATCTGGCGGCGCACCACCGCCCTCCTTTCGTGCGTAGCCATCACCTCGATGGCACCAACACGCAAGGGGGACGACCATGGTCAAGTACGTGGGGTCTTGGTGGATCCGGGACGGGATCGACGGCCGTCGGCTCGAGGCCGAGGGCTTCGCGTCTACGCTCGGCGGGCTCTCCGAGTTCGACTGGACCCAGAACCACGGCGAGAGCGACGTCCGCGAGTCGGACTTCGTCACGACCGTCGGCACCACGCAGCGCTCTGACAGCGTCGACGCGATGCAGATGTCCTCGCACGGCTGGCCCGACGGGTTCCTCGTCTGGGGCGGCAGTGTCACGACCAGCGAGGCCGTGGACTTCGGCAAGAACGACCTCGAGATCTTCGCGACACACGCCTGCGACCTGCTCGAGCACACCTCGAGCAACTCGGTCGGGCGCTGGATCCCGGCATTCCAGCGGCTGCACTACATGCTCGGCTTCCACAACTCCTCCTACTCCGGCGGCGGCCAGAACTCCCGCGGCACGTGGTTCGCCATGTATGCCGCGTGGCTGTACTACTGGTCCGGCAGCTGGCTCTTCCGCGTCGACATACCGGTGCGCGAGGCCTGGGCCGAGGCCAACGAGATCGTCGAGGGCAGCAACGTCCAGTGGGCCTACCTGCGGGCCGAGTCGGCGGACGCCCCGACCTACAACGAGCGGCTGCGCGTCGCCGAAGCCACCGACCCCGTCAGCAGCCGGTCCTTCTGGACCGCGCGCGGAACCTGCTGAGGAGCGCGTCATGCCACTCACATTCAACGACATCGACTTCAAGGTCGAGCTGCCCGACATCCCATCCACCGCCCCGGTGCTCAGCCACACGCCGCCCTGTGCCAAGGACCGCGACGACACCACGCGAGCCATCGCCGAGGTGCTGCAGATCGACCTCAAGGGCACCGCCCAGGTGCCGCACGGGTACGCCGTGGGGAGCGACCGCGGTCAGGTCGAGGTGTTCTCGGCGAGCGGAGCGATCCGCGCCCGCAACGCCGAGCGGCTCGCCGCGTACCCCGACGAGCGACGGAAGTGGAGTGAGGTGCAACGCGACGACGACGGTACCTTCCGTCTCGGCGACGAGCTGGCCCGGCACCTCATCCGTCACGGCCAGGAGCTCCTCCACCGCGTCGGCCTGGGAGACGAGGCCGCCGGCGTCGACGTCAGCCTCGGCCAATGGGCCCAGCTCAACGAGGACGGCAAAGAGGTGGACAGCGGACCCGCTCGGGCGACGGTGCGGCTGTCCTACGCTGCCGAAGGTCTGGCCCTCATCGGTCCCGGCGCGAAGACCAACCTCCACTTCGACCCCGACGACGACGGGCGAGGCGTCGCACTCGCGCGGATGTTCCACGTACACCGCGGCGTCGCCACGGTCGGCGAGGTCCCCACGCACTCGCTCGACGAGGCCTTCGCCGGCCTGCTCGCACAGAGCTGGTCCGGCCACGGCCTCCGTGAGGGCGAAGCCCGGATCACCATCACGGCCGCCAGCTTCGGGCTGCTCGCCCTGCCGGCCGACGTCGTGCAGACGTTCGCCGCACCGGCACTCATGGTCGAGGGCGAGATCAGTGGCGTCGAGGTCGCCGAGGACGCGACGGCAAGCGTCCGCTTCGGCCAGTACCTCCCACTCGCCCACCCCAAAGCACTGGCCGAAGCAGGCTACGGCGGCGGCCAGCTCGAACCCGGCGCCGTCGTACGTGGCCGAGCCAGAGGCAAGTAGTCCCTTGGGCCGGGACGCCTCCGTGTCGATGACACACGAGGCGTCCCGGCTCGAGCGGGCCGCCCTCAGCCTGAACACCCAGGCCGCCGCTGGACCACCCCCGAACCTCTCGGAGGCGCCAGCCGGCCATCTGGGTCTCTTCGCCGCGAGGCGATCTTCGTGGCTGCGGCGGACCCGTGCACCGAGGCTCGTACGGTTCGGGCCTCGTGCCCCTTTCGTCCCGGTACGACACTGGGCTGGTCAGGCTCGAAAGGGACGCCATGGCTGCGAGCTCGGGAAACGTGGCGCTGGGACGGCGCGAGGCTGGAAGATCATCACCGGCGCCCGCGAGGACTGGAACTACGTCCCACGTCCGGTACTCCGATCCGGCGTGCTCTTCGCCGTGGCCGCCTACCTGTATCCCTACGGCATCCTCCTAGCGACGTCCACGCTCCACACCGACTGCTACGCCGCACTCTGCCTCTGGGTCGGCTTCAACACCCTCGTCTTCGCCTTCCTGAGCCTGCTGCAGCTTCTGCCGCCGCGGCGCCAGGCCGCGCGGCAGGCCGCGAGGCAGGCTCGCGCGGAGGCCCGCGCGGAGGCCCGCGCATAGGTGGCTTTGGTGTCAGGGCATCACGAGGTTCGTATTCACGTGAGCGCGGGCATCCACCTTCTTGCCTCTGCTGCCAGTGGCACGTCGGCGTTGAGCTGGCACAGCACCCCGGTGGTGCCGGCCGCGACACGTTGCAGCAGCAGATACCGGATGGGGATGTGCAGGTGCCGCTGCACTCGCGAGGTGGGGGAGCGCGGGTCGGAGAATCGGGTCGCGATTGACCGCATCCAAGCCGATCCGAAGGTGAAGCGTTCGCTGCGTAGGGGCTCCACCAGCGGGTCCAGGAGCTCGAGAAGGGCCGGGCCAGAGACGTCCTCGCCGTGGACGAGCCTCGTGCGGCGCGCCACGTCCTCCAGTTCCGCGGTGTCCCGGTCCCGTGCCGCGCGCAGCACCGCCTGGACGTTCGGCGACCAGTCGGGCGCGGGCAACGTCGCGCCGAAGTCGAGGACGGCGAGGCGGCCGTCCTCCAGGAGCCGGAAGTTGCCGGGATGCGGATCGCCATGGACCCGGCCGACCCGAGGCGGGCTCGACAGGAGGAACCGGGACAGCAGCAGCCCGGCACGGTCCCGGTCGGCTTGGCTGCCGTGGCGGGCCAGGTCGGCCACCGAACGTCCGTCGATCCACTCGGACACGAGCACGTGGCCGGCGACGTGCACCACCGCCGGGACGGTGACGTCGAGGTCATCGCGAAAGGCCGACGCGAACGCGGTCTGGGCTTCGGCTTCCTGCTCGTAGTCGGTCTCAGCCAGGACGCGTGCGGTGAGCTGCTGGAACAGCTCGCCTGCGTCGAGCCCGGGCACCAGGACGCGCAGCAGAGGGGCGATCCGGTCGAGCTGTCGAAGGTCCGCTGCCAGGGCTTGCGCGGCTCGCGGGTACTGCACTTTCACAGCGACCTGCCGCCCGTCGCGCCACACCGCGCGGTGCACCTGGCCGATGCTGGCCGCGGCGGCCGGCGCGTCCTCGAATGTGAGGAAATGATCCCGCCAGGCCGGTCCCAAGTGGTCGACGAGCACCTGATGCACCGTGCTTTCAGACATGGCGGGGGCGGCTTCCTGCAACCTCGTCAGCGCCTCGCCGTAAGGCCCAGCGAGCTCGGGCGGCAGCGCCGCCTGCATGGTCGAGAGCCACTGCCCGCCCTTCATCGCGCCGCCCTTGAGCTGGCCGAGGACGCTGAACAGCTGCTCGGCAGTTCTTGCCTGGACCTGGGCAGCGACGAGCTCGGCGGGTTGTCCGCCGAGTCGCCGGCCCAGGCCGGCGGCGCGCCGGCCCAGGAACCCGGCCGGGACCGCGGCCAGTCGCACGCCGCGGACCAGGGCACGGGTGGGGAGATCGGCCACAGTCCAGTCTGCGTTCAGGTCGCCGCCGCTGTCTAAGCGTGCAGGCGCTGTACGGGATCCTCACGTTGCCCAGCGGGACGCGGGCCGACAACTGCGTCCCTTCGCCGCGAAGTGGCAGTAGCGTTCCCCCGCGAAACGGCCACATCGGGCGCGACTCGTGGCGGGGCGCTTGCGTCCTTTCGCAGCAAGGATTTTCGTTGTCGCCCGTGCCCGTGACGGCTAGGTTCACTCGCATGGCGACCAGTTCCTCCATTGGCTTCGCTGCCTCGGTCGGCGGCCTCGCCGGGGCGTCGCTGACGGCGCACCGCGGTGTGCGAGCGGCGGCCGGTGCCGCGGTGGTGGGGGCCGTTGCACTGGGCACGTCGGAGGCAGTCGCCAGGGCTCGCCAGAAAGAGGGGGAGATCCCCGCGCTGTGGCAGCGGATCGCGGTCAGTACCGCGTTGGCGGCGCCCCTCGGTTGGGTTGCTGGAGCACTGACCTCCGCGGGTCCTCGGGCCGTCGGCGTGGCCACCGGCGTGGTGGTCGGCGCCCTGGGCGTCCGACCCCAGAAGGTGGCGATGGGCCCAGTCGTGGGAGCCGTCGTCGGGCAGTCGCTCGCTGCCGGTTCGGCGCCGGCGGCGGTTGTGGCGAGCAGCACGGTCCTGGCGTACCGCAGCCTGTCGGCGCTGATCTTCCGTGACCACCAGGTCAGCCTGCTGGCCGACAGGGTCAGCGCCACCGACCTGCCGTTCGTCGTCCCGCGTCCGGCGCGCTCGAAGTACGTCGGTACCGGTTACGTCCGGGAGCTGGCCGCAGAGCTGGGAGCCAATTACACGGCGGCCGCGTCCGACGCCGGGATCGTGGCCTCCCTCGACGCGCTGGCGGGGCCGCTGTTCGACCCCTGGCAGGTCGACCCGCTCGTTCGGGAGTTCTACGAGCACACCACGCGGTTCGCGCTGGACATCGTCCCGCAATGGCGACTGTGGGTCAGGCCCGGCTACCTCCTGTACCGCACCCTGGTCGCGCGCCCCTTGGGCCAGGCCAGCATCCCGATGAACCAACGCGAGACCCAGCGCGGGATTCGCAGCCGGATTGACACCGTCAGCGGCGTCGACGGCGCGGTATCCGTGCGCGGCTGGATCAGGTCGTTCGCCGACGACGACGAGCCGATCATGGTCGGCATCTACACGACCTACACCCACCGGGAGCAGGGCTACGTCAGCGTCGGTTTCCCTGTACCGGAGGGCAGCTTCACCGCCACCCTGCTCCCGCAATCACGCCCCGATCGCGGCCTCACACTGACCAGCCGCGCCCACGACGGACAGACAGGGCATTACCTCACCTACATCGACACGACCGCCGACGAGCTCACTGCCCTGGCCGTGCACGGCTTCGAGGAGCAGCTCGACGTGTTCGTCAAAGACGGCGCCCTACGCGCAGAACACGCGTTTTGGTTATTCGGATTTCCGATCCTCACCCTGCACTACCGCATCACGCGAAAACTGACTTGATGCAGGAAGAACGAATCCGCGCAACCGGTGAGTGGGCAGGCCAGCCGCCCGGAGCACGACCCCTCCGCGCCCGCACCGGCGTGCTGGCGCTGGCAGGGCTGGCGGTCGTTGGTTGTGGGGGTCGCCGTCGTCATCGTTCGAGCCGTCGGGGATGAGGACGATGACAGCGTCACGACGTCGGCCACGATCTCCGTCGACCTCTTGAACCGGCCGGCCGAGCTCAACCAGACGCTGGAGGCGAGGGCTGGCAGCCGCGCGACTTCTGGGCCGTCCCGCCAGGTCGTCGGTCGCAGCCTGCGAGAACCTCGGTGCCCTCCCGCGATGCGGGCGCCGCCATTCGGAGCTCACCAACGTACGAGGTGGTCAAACGAGGGCCAAGCTCGTTTCGCTGAAGCGTCGGTGTCACCTGATCACGGGATGTGAGGGGTGCCACTTACGAGAAATGGTGGGCCAGCCCGCCCGTGACCGGGCGGTGCGGCGTCGGCCAGGCCGGGTCGGAGCACACGAGGAGGGCGTCATGACAGATCCCGTCACCCAGACCGGAGCCGATCCCGCAGGCAGCGACTCGAGCTCGCGGCTGGTCACGCAGGTGGATCCCTCTCGCACCCTCGGCAGCAATCCACCGACCACCGACTCCCGTCCGGTCGGCGAGGGCGATCGGGCCGTCATCGCGGTCTTCCCCGACCTGGCCGCCGCCGAGGAGGCGGTCATCGAGCTCGGCAAGAGGGACTTCCCGGTCGACCGGATCTCGATCGTCGGAAACGGCATGGAGAGCGAGATCCGGATCAGCGGGTTCGTCACCACCGGTGACGTCGCGGGTCCCAGCGCGGCGACGGGAGCCTGGGTGGGAGGGCTGTTCGGCGTCCTGAGCGGTGCCGCGATGCTCTTCATCCCGGGTCTTGGCACCCTCGTCGTCCTGGGCCCGCTGGCGGCGGCTGCGGTCGGGGCCGCGGAGGGCGCCCTTCTGGGGGGCGCGGTCGGCGCCCTCCTTGGACACTTCGTGGCCAAGAAGCACCTCCCGAAGTACGAGGAGCTCGTCCGCACCGGCAGCTACCTGCTGGTCGTCCACGGCACCGAGGAGGAGGTGGCCCGGGCCCAGCAGCTGCTCACCGAGCTGGGCAGCACCGACGTCGAGCGGCACGACGAGTACCGCGGATCCATCGACCGGATCGGACCGATCGAGAAGGTCTACGAGGGCATGAAGGTCGTGGACGTGAACGGCGAGGAGGTCGGCAAGGTGGAGTTCGTCAAGCTGGGTGATCCAGAGGCGATCAGCGTCCAGGGCGAGGACCCGGACGTGATGCCGGACGTGCCGCGCCCGTTCGCGGCGCGCCTGCTGCGCACCGGCTACGTCAAGGTCGACCGCAAGGGTCTGTTCGCCCGCGACGCGTACGTCTCCGCCACTGAGGTCGACGCGGTGGAGGACAACACCGTCCGCCTCAACGTGTCGAAGGACATGCTGCTGACCAAGCGGACCTGAGGCGTCGCGGCGGGAAGCAGGCAGGCTCGGGTCGGGCATAGGAGAGCCCTCAACAGCGGCCAGGGGCGGCAGCGCGTGGCACCCCCAGCCGGGAGTGGCCGCTTGGCAGAGTCGGAGAACCTGCCCAACGGTCCGCACGTGCCTGAACGAGCCTGGGCCTCAGCCAAGCCGGCCATCCAAGACACGCGCGCGTGTAGGTGCACACCGGGCACTGCGCCGGGTCGTCCAGTTCGGTCACGAAGCGGCCTTGGCCACCGTCGTGACCAGTTGCATGATGTCGGCAACGAGCGCTGGCGCGATGGCCTCGGCCACGACCTCGGCCTGGTGGCGCTGGTAGGAGGCCGTCGAGGGGGTCGTCGAGCCGCAGCTGCACCTGCCCCTGCGGACCTTGTGACCCTTGAGGGTCTCTGCTGCGTCGTCCAGCATCTCGGCGGTGATGAGCGATTGGCTCATGAGGGCCACCCTTTCGTGAGAGGACCCCAACCCGGCCTGGAGGTGCCTTCGGACGGTGATCTGGGAGGGCTTGCAGGCACCCAGTAGGGGTCGTGACCGACCGTACCCAGCACAAACCGTCGACAACGCCGCCGGAACGCGATCCCACCCGTTTTTCGGCGCCTTGGCGTGGACAATTCCGCCATAAGGGGCAAATTAAGTACCTGGAGTGTCCAGGTCTATTGGCCGCCAGATGGAAAGGGATACCTCCACCTCATCGTCTATGTCGCAAGCGTCTGACAGCCGCGGCCTTCCACGGGTAGAACGACGGGCGTTCGATCTCGACGAGCTCACACAACCGCTTCACCTCGCTCCCACCCCCTCGAGCGGCGGCCTGACCTGCGGTCAGGTGCCGCTCAAACCTCGACTCGCGTAGTACCGCAGCCGAGTTACCTCTTCCAGTTCCCGCAGCCGGCCGGCCTCCTCGAGCACTTCGGGACTGGGTCGTTCGGGCTTCCGACCAGTCGGGGGCATGAACAGACGCTGGAGGTGCTCGTCGTACGCGTCTCGAGCGGCGATCCAATTGGCAAACAGCGTCTGTTCGTCGTCCATGTCCAGATGATTCCCATTGGCTGCGGAGCAGCCTGATTGTCGGCTGCAGTTTGCGCGATGACAGTCAAGTAGTGCTTTGAATAACGAGCGGACCATGTCCCCGTTACGACTCCCCGCTACGGACGGGGCCCTCAGACCGAAGGAAGGCGAACCGCTGGGTCGTGAGCTCGCTGAGCAGGAGGTTGGGTCAGGGGGGCCATCTCGCGTCGCATCAGTGGGTACCTGCAGTAGGACCGCACCGAGCGGGACACCGAAGGAGATGAAGATGCAGATCGACAAGCAGCAGATCATCGAGTTCCTGAAGAGCCGCGGTGAGCAGGACAAGGCGCAACAGGCCGAAGGCCAGCTCCCGGACCAGGTCGATACCGATCAGCACGCTGACCTGCTGGGGCGCTTGGGCATCAATCCTCAGGAGTTGCTCGGTGGCGCCGGAGGGCTCGGTGGCATCGGCGACAAGCTCGGCTTCTAGCACGGGCCGGAACGGGGGGGCTCAGCCTCACGGCGAGGGTGGGTCATGGGTGGCGGGGTGGCGGTCGCACGGGTCCGGACCACCACCCCGCTCCCCCAGCGCCGCGCTCTCGACGGCTGCTGTCACGGGAGCTTGGCTGGCCTTCAGTCACCTGGTGCCAGGACGAAGGCTGGCTCCACTCTTGAGCGCGGCGCTACCAGGCGGCGCGTCAGGACCGCCGCTGCGCGAGAGCGCGGTCCTTGGCGGCGGTGAAGCGCTCTCCGAGCTCACCGAGGTCTTGGTTGCTCACGGCGTCGGCGAAAGCCGGAAGGATTTCCTCTTCTTCCTCCTCGACGTGATGACGGACCTCACCGATCATGGCGGCGATGAGGCCGTCGACCCCGGGGGCGCTGGGGTCTGATGAAAGGAGCTGCTCGAGCGTGGCCTCGACATGGTGGTGCTCCGCGAGCCCGTCGTCGATGTCTTCGCTCTCGTCCGGGGCCGCGGCCTTGATCGCCGGGTAGACGACTTCCTCCTCGGCCTTGGAATGAGGGATCAGCAGTTCGGCGACCTGCTTAAGCAGTTCAGGCACCTGCTCGGGCTCCGCCGACTCAAGCTGCTTGAAGACCGACTCGAGCTTGCGGTGGTCGTCTTTGATCAGAGTGATGACTCCGGACATGCGGTTCCCTTTCTGGTGGCGCAGTGGCCGTGGCCGAGATGCGTCGTCGGGTTGTGTCGCGACGTCCCTACCCCGGAGCAGGAGTTCTTGCACGAAGGCCACCGAGCGCCTGATGCTTCTCGTGACTCGATTCCGCCACCGCTCAGAGACGAGGCGGCTGCCGGGCCCTAACGCCCCCGCCGCCTCACATCGCCGCGTCGTGGCCTGTGCCTAAAACCTTCCGACGTGACCTCGTGCGCTCCGCACGACCGCTTCCAGGTCAACGCCATAACTCCGTCGTCCGGTTGCAGCGAACGCCGCCAGCCGGCCCGCAGCGCGATCGAAAAGCCGTTCTGCGCCAACCCGATTCCCACGAGCCGCATGAGTCATGCCGACACAGACCTGCGCCAACCCCTGCCACAGGTCCCGTTCCTCGACCGGTCCCGCCTTCCACCGCGCCTCCAGGACCTCGTGGGCGGAGAACGGACGACCTGACGCCACGAGCTGCCGGGCCACGGTGAGCGTCTCTTCAGGAGGCAAGGGCTCCTCCGACACCGGCTCGACACCTTGCGCGCCGTAGGCAAGCGGTCGGCCGAGGGCATCGCGAGGCCGTGCCTGGCGAGCGCGACCTCGGGCGTCCCGGTCACGGTCAGCTGCTGTCATCCGTCAAGTCTCTCAAGCCGCCTCTCACATCGCCGGGAGACACCCGTCGGGACGGCTGGGATGCGGCTCGCCGAGTCAGCCCATTCCGCTGAGAGACTCGGCCTTCCGGCCTACGCTGGCTGGTTGGGGGAGTTTCCGAAGGGCCGCGCACGCCGGTGGCCATCTGGAGCCGTCGAGCGCGACCTCTCCATGGAGGTGGACATGCGCAAGCTCAACTCGCCCAAGCACCCCGCCCGCACACTCACCGCCAGCGGCGCTGCCCTGGCCCTGCTTCTGGGCGCTGCAGCGACGGCGACCGCCGAGCCGAACGCCACAGTCATCCACACGGCCGACTCCGACGACGTCGTCACCACCGACATCTGCGCGTTTCCCATCGGTGCCCATCTATCGCGGCAGGTCACGATCTCGTTCCGTCAGACCGCCAACGGGACGCTGTTCCAGGTGAGCGCCCGCGAGGTGGACACGTTCACGGCCAATGGCGTCAGCCTGACGTCGTATCCGTACAGCTACCACTTCACCGGCGAGCAGGACCTGCAGGGCAACATCGTGAAGCAGACCACGGCAGGGATTCTGGAGAAGGTTCCGCTGCCCGATGGCTCGACGTTCTTCTCCGCCGGGCGAGTCGACAATCTCGCTTCCGACCTCTCGTTCGTCGTCGTGCCCGATGTGGGGACGAGCCGCGGGCTGGACGCGTTCTGCACTGCTCTCTCTGGCTGAGTCCTGACGCGGGCCCCCTGCGCAGCGGACGCGGGCGTCAAGGGCAAGCCCGCATATGCCCATCTGAGCAGCTCTTGTCTTCACGTGCGGGCGTCCGCGAGCCGGTTGCGCCGCTCCTCCTCCCGCTTGGAGTACGCGGCCGCGCGGATCGCCTCATCCGACTCCAGACTGCTGCCCAACGCACCGCCGACGGTCGCGACCGACGCCACGAACCAGGCCAGCAGGAACAGGTCGCCGTACCCCATGGGCGTGCGGGTGTTGCGGCTCATCACGGCGGGGTCGAGCACGAACAATGCCCACACCAGGTTGAGGACATAGAGGGCGATGTAGCAGATGATCACCCCCACCGACAGGGTCGCCAGCGTGGAGGTGTTGTAGAGCCGTGACCTCTCCCGCGCTTGTGTTGAGTCGTCGTCCGGGCGGTCCCAGAGCTTGCCGTCGATCACGAGCCAACCGACGACGAGCGCGCTCGAGACGACCGTCGCGATCGCCAGTCGCCACCAGGACAGCGACCCGGCCAGCTGCCACACCGTGGAGTTGATGGTGGCAATCCCGCCCGTGGTGACGGCCGCGACCAACGCCGACTTGAGTCCCGGCACAAGCAGCCACGGGCGATTGGCAAGCACCATCCCTAGAAGCAACCGCCAGCGGCCACTGCGGCGAGGCAGCTGCACACGGTGACTGCTTTGCGAGTCGGGGTCCGCCATCCTGCCGACGAGATCACTCAGGGTGCGCCTGCTGCGGGCGTGCATGTGAAGGCCGCCCAGCGCGGGCAAGGACAGCACCGCCGTCTGTCGATGCGAGTCACTCTCGATCAACAGATAACGGCCGTCGTCGCCTTGAAGCGGAAGTTCGGTGACGCCGACGACGAGGTCCCACTCATGTTCCTCGGCGCGGGCCGTCAACCGTGACAGTGCGGTGTCCACATCCTCGCAAGCGAGGGTGAACGGCTCACTGAGCACCTCGATGTTCCAAGCCTGGCGATCCTCGCCGTCCGGCGCGCCACGGTCGCCCATCCGGCGCGCGATCTCAGTGGGCTGGGCCGGGTCGGCGACAAGGCCGACGCGAACAGGTTCCATGGGGCCGAAATACCCGTAGTGCCCACATATAGACGCCCGCGCGGACAGCGACCGGTCGGCAGCACCGGCCCGCGGCTACTTGACGGCGAGCACGTCGATCGGCTTGATGTCGGCTGCTTCGGCAAGAAGGTCCGAGGCAACCTGCTGGAGTGCCGCCGGGATCTGGCCGTTCACGTGGGCCTGGCGCGCCTCCTCGCTCTCGAAGGTGTCGAAGATCCCGTACGTCGTGTCGTCGAGCCGGAATGCGTACCAGTTGACCGTGCCCTCTTCCTGGGCCGCGAGCTCGCGGCCCTGCTTCAGGAAAGCTCCGAGCTCATCCCCCTTGCCGGGCTTGGCTTTCAAGATCGCCAGCAGTCCTCGGTCGATGGTCATGGACGGGTCCTCTCGTCGGGATGCACTCGACACTACGGCCCGAAGGTGCGGAGGCGGCATCGGCAGGTCTGCCGATAGCGGTCGTCTCCCCTCGGGCGGTGCAATGGAGGTC
This sequence comes from Actinomycetes bacterium, assembly GCA_023451855.1. GTDB lineage: Bacteria > Actinomycetota > Actinomycetes > Actinomycetales > Dermatophilaceae > Monashia. Next base: position 44,006 of record JAEXXY010000035.1, on the reverse strand, counting down.
CACGTGTCGTCGAGCTCCTGCTCATCGGACGTGGCGGTCTCGAGACCCGCAATCCGAGCGCGACGGAGCACCCTGATGTCGACCCAGCCGATCCCGACGGTCCGACTGCCCGCCGGGGAATCCATTCCCGTGATGGGCCTCGGCACGTGGTACCTCGGCGAGAATCCCGCCCGACGGGCGTCGGAGCTCCAGGCCCTGCGCCTGGGCATCGACGGCGGGCTCACCTTGATCGACACCGCCGAGATGTACGGCAACGGTGCGGCCGAGATGCTTGTCGGCGAGGCGATCTCCGGACGGCGGGACGAGGTGTTCCTGGTCAGCAAGGTGCTGCCCTCACACGCGTCGTACGCGGACACCATCGAGGCGTGTCGCCAGAGCCTTGGCCGGCTCGGCACCGATCGGCTCGACCTGTACCTGCTGCACTGGCGTGGCCCGGTGCCGCTCGAGCAGACAGTGCGCGCCTTCGAGGAGTTGGTCGGGATGGGCCTGATCCGGTACTGGGGCGTCAGCAACTTCGACACCCGCGACATGGCCGAGCTGCTGAGCGTCCCCGGCGGGCAGGCGGTCCAGACCGACCAGGTGCTCTACAACCTCACCCGCCGGGGTATCGAGTACGACCTGCTGCCGACCCTGCAGGAGCAGGGCATCCCGGTGATGGCCTACTCGCCGATCGAGCAGGGCCGCCTGCTCCGCCATCCCGTGATCATCGCGATCGCGGACCAGCATGGGGCCACCCCGGCGCAGGTCGCGCTTGCCTGGCTGATGACCCGGGACGGTGTGAACGTGATCCCGCGTGCCGGCAGGAAAGAGCACGTCCTGGAGAACCGGGCAGCGGTCGCCCTGCGTCTCACCGATCGGGAGCTACTCCTTCTCGACGAGGCCTTCCCGCCGCCCCGCCGACCCCAAGCGCTCGAGATGCTCTGACCGACGAGCGCCCCACAGAGGTCTCAGACGTGGTGTCGGGTGCGATCCGGGAGGTGCCGATCCGGGAGGTGCCCTCGCGCCGCCCGGTCGGCGCCTCCCGTGCAGGAGGCGCCGACCGGGAACGTCGGGATCAGCGGTTGTCGACGGCCGTGAGGTCGACCGTCACGTTGGCACCGGTGTAGAGCTGGGACAGGACGTACACCGAGCCGGGCGGAATGACGGCGGACTCGTCGGCGGCGGAGGTCGCGGCCGACCCGGTCGGCTGGCAGGAGCTGTCCAGGAAGTACAGGTCCAGGTCGTGGCCGACGGTGTCGTCCAGGGGGCTGGTGCCCTTGACCGTCACCGAGTGCAGCCCGTCGGAGAAGCCGGCGGGCAGCTTGCTGACCCAGCCGTCGACGCCTTGCGATGCCGGGGGGAAGGCGCAGGTCGTGTTCAGCTCGGTGCCGGTGACCCCGTAGACGTTCTGCAGCCCGGTGGGGTCGCCCGCGGCCGGGTTGTTGGCCGTGATGGTGCCGTGGTCGGTGTAGGGCGCGTCGGGGGTGACGGTGCCGTTGGCCACGGTGGCACCGGACCCGAACGCCTCGATCTCCGCGACCTGGGCGTAGGTCGTGGTGTCGCCCTGGACGGAGTCGACGAAGAAGCGGAGGTAGGCCGCCTTCGTCGGCGTCGCGAGGGTGAAGGTCGTGTAGTTGAGGTCCGGGGCGGTCGGGCGGGGGGCCTGGTAGCCGAAGGCGCCGGTGCGTGCGGTCGTCCAGGTGACCCCGTCGAGGGAGGTCTGGACCGTGAACCCCTTGAGGGCCGCGAAGCGTGAGGCGTTGGTGGCCTTGTAGGCGCTGACCCGCAGCGAGCTGACCGTCGCGGGGGCGGCGAGCTTGACGGTGACCCGCTGGTCCGGACCGGCGTTGTAGGCCGTGCTGCCGGCCTTGGTGGACCAGACCGAGGCCGCCGTGTCGTCGAACGCGAACTTCGCAGGCGCGCCGTCGTCCTGGCTGGACACCGAGACGACCTGTGCGCCGGCGGCGGTCGAGGCGAGGTTCGGGGCGAGCGAGATCTTCTTGGCGACGTTCTTGCCCGCCGTCACCGCGAACCCGTCGACGGTCTGGGTCCCGAACCCGGGCGCCTGGATCGTCAGCGGGTACGTGCCGGCCACGGCCTTGATGGCCGCACCACCGGTGGAGCCGGTCCGTGCGAGCGGCGACACCCGCGCCTCGAACCGGCCGAGGATGACCTTGGCGCCGCGGATCGGCTGCCCGGTCGTCGCGTTGACCAGGGTCAGGGCCACCGTGCCGTTGCCGGAGGAGGCGGGGACGTCGAAGGCGGGCTTGGGGTCGGTGTCGTCCCCGGTGTTGCTCGAGGCCGAGACGCCGGCTCCGCGCTTGGCGAAGACCGACCAGATCAGGGCGGTGTTGTCGCCGTGGTTGCGGTCCAGGTCCGCGGACAGGATGCCGTCTCGGGCATCGAGGAACGACGGGTTCGGCGCCGTCAGCGGCATGCCGTCGGTGACGAGCCGCGCGGCGACGTCGGCGCCCTTGGGGGCGCCGTAGCGGGCGACGAGCGCCTTGCGCAGGTCCCACAGCGTCGCGGTCCAGATCTCCCCGTCGGCGTGCACCTCCGGCCCGGTCAGGTCGTAGCCGATGTCGCCGAAGGTGGTGGGGTTCTGGTCGTAGTTCCAGTTGCGGATGCCGCGGGTGGCGTTGCCCGTCACGTAGTCGCCGACGATCGGCTTCGTGAGCAGCCCGGCCTTGAAGCCGTGGTTCAGGGCGTACCAGTCGGACCAGCCCTCGCCCATCGACCCGGCCTGCTGGGAGGCGAGCCCCGCGCCGCCTGCGACGTAGCGGTTGGACAGGCCGTGGGTGTACTCGTGCTGGATCACCGACATGTCGAACGACCCGTCGCGATAGGGGCCCTCGAACGCGTCATTGATGGGCTCCCAGAGAAACATGCCGCTCCACGGGGGGATGCCGTCGTCCAGCGTCAGCATGTAGGCGTTGTCCCGACCGGTGTAGGTCGGCGCACCGCCGGAGGCGGCACCCGCCTGGACGAGGCCGCGGACGGCGTCGCCGCCCTGACCGCCCTTGCCACCGTTGTCGGTCTGGAAGTTGCCGGCCGTCTCGGTGAACCCGAGCGCGTAGTACTCGTCGTGGATCCGGTTGTGCTGGAAGAAGAGGTTGGTCGCCGCTGCGTTGAGGTCGTCGGCGTAGGACGGGGGCACCGTCTGGCCCTTGGTCGCGGCCCAGCGGTTGGCGTACGCGTAGTCGAACGCACCGGTCGGCGCGACCGGCCGGGGCGCGTTGTCCACCGGCGCGATGAAGTTCGACCAGTTCGCGTAGGTGTCGGCGTTGTTTCCCAGCGTCGTGACGCCGGTGCCCGTGGCGCCGGTCAGGTCGACCCAGCCCTTCGGGGACTCGGCGGTGGGCCCGAACGACTGCTGGCGCGGCTGCCCGCCGTTGGCGGCGCCGGGGTAGTTGTCGTAGACGGTGCCGTGGGCATCCTCGGACTGCACGACGCTGACGCGGTGGAGCACCGCGCCCGTGGTGGCGTCGACGATGACCTCCCAGGCTTCGCTCTGGCTCTTGAGGAAGAAGACCTTGTACGCGGCGACCGGGCCGGTGCGGGTCGGGAAGGCGACCTTGCGGACGTAGCCGGGTCCCGCGAACGGGCCGCGCCCGAAGGTGGTGAAGCCGGCCTGCGTGCCGGTGGCGGTCGGGGCGTACGCCGTCCCGGGGGCGAGCGCACTCGCGACCTTGACGAGCGCTGCTGCCTCGCCCAGCACCCACGTGCCGACGAGCGTGGTGCCCGGGGCCGACTCGCCGGCGTACGACAGGACGCGCCCGTCGGACGCGACGGCCACGTTGAGCCGGCCACCGCGCGCGGCAGGAGCACCCGCGAAGGTCTGGACGAAGCTCACGACGTGCGTGCCCGTGCCGGGCAGGACGTGGTCGCGAGCCACCGCGAGCGCCTGCACCTGGGAGCCGGTGAGGCCGAAGGCGGCGGGTTGGGACGCGAGCCAGCTGCGTGCGACATCGACGGCAGCGCCGGTGCGGGGCGCCGACACGTGGCCCGTGGCCCGGAGTGAGCGCAGGGTCCCGAACTTCGGGTCCCACGACGCGCGAGCCCCGGCGCCGGCCGACTTGAGCAGGGCGGCCACTGCGCCGCGGGCCGCGCTCGTGGGCAGGACCGGTGCCTTGACCGCTCGGGTGTCCAGCACCCCCTGGAGGTCGGAAACGGTGTCGGTGAGGGTGTTGGTCAGCGTGTTGCTGACCGGGGCGGCGGCCGACGTCGTCGTCGCCGCTGCAAGCGGCGCCCCGGCCGCCGCGGTGAAGACGCACAGTCCAACGGCGAGGACGCGCGTGCGGGTGCTGTTCACACGGATCTCCTATGAGTGCTCGACGAGCCCTGCAAGGGCGAGCGGGCTCGATATACGAGAAAACGAGAGGAGATGGCCAAAAGATACGAAGCCGCCTCCGTATGGGGCGTTCTGCCGATGGCGCCGCCCAGTCGGCGCACGGTTCGATGGAGGGCCGGCGCTCCGCGGGCCGCCGGTGACGCGTGCGAATCCGTGCAGAATCCGTGCAAATGGAGGAGACCGTGGACCCGTACCAGTCGGCCACCTGCGACCCGGCAGGCCCTCAGTGATCAGCACGCTGCGGCTCCAGCGCTTCGTGCGCTCGAGCCTGTGGCTGCTGCCGATCGGCTGCCTCATCGGCGGTGCCGTCCTCGCGATCGCAACGCTCGCGCTCGACCGGCTGACGGGATACCACCTCGTTCCGACCAGCCTGACCGGGACGCCGTCGGACGCCCAGACGATCCTGTCGTCCTTCGCCGGCGCCCTGGTGTCGCTGACGACCCTCGTCCTGACGGTCACGCTGGTTGCGGTCCAGCTGGCGATGGGACAGTTCTCGCCCCGCATCGTGGGGGCGCTGCTCACCGACCGGTGGAGCCAGCTGGCGATCGGGTTGTTCGGCGCCAGCTTCCTGGTCGTGGTGCTGACCCTGCGTGAGATCCACGGCTTCGACACCGGCACGGTGCCCGGGGCGTCGATGGTGCTGTCCTACGTCCTGATGCTCGCCAGCATCGTCGTGCTGATCCTCTTCGTGCACCACGCCGGCCAGGGCCTGCGGGTCGCCGGGCTCATCGACCTCGTCGGCGACCGCAGCCGCGAGTTCATCGTCCGCGAGCACGGTGAGCTTCCCGTGGTCTCTGCCGGCCCGGGCGAGATCGTCGCCGCGGAGCCGGGCAACGTGGTGCGCGTCGACCGGCCCGCCCTCGTCGCCGCGGCCCGACAGGTGGGCTGCGTGCTGGAGCTGGTCCCCGTCATGGGGGACTTCGTGGTCGGCGGCGCCCCTCTGTTACGGGTGCACCCGGGCACCCTGTCGACGCCGACCACGGAGAGGGACGCCGCCGATCGGCTTCGGGCCGGCGACGTCGCCCGCCACGTGCTGCTCGGGCCCGAACGCGTCCACACCGAGGACCTCGCCTACGGCCTCCGCAAGCTGGTCGACATCGCCGTCCGCTCGATCGCGCAGCCGTTCAACGACCCCACGACGGCGGTGCAGGCTCTGCACCGGCTGCACGACCTTTTGCGCCAGATCGCACCTCGCCCCCTGCCACGCGGTGAGCACCGTGACGAGGACGGTGTGGTCCGCCTGGTCGAGCGGACCGTCAGCTGGGACGGCTACGTCAGGCTGGCCTTCGACGAGATCCGCCTGGCCGGGGCGTCGGAGCCGCAGGTGACCAGGAAGATCTGCGCCGCCCTGACCGACCTCAAGTCCGTCGCACCGCCCGACCGGCAGGAACCGCTGGACCGCCAGCTCCGGCTGCTCGAGGCCGCGGTCCACCGCTGCCACGAGGACGACGAGGACGCCCTCGCGGCGCTCACGCCGGACACCGAGGGCATCGGGTCAGGTGCCGACGTCACAGCCGCACCCGACCTCGGTCGGGTTCTGCACCTGGCCGGGCCCGCCGATCATGGGACGCGGGCAGCGACCGACAGGGCGAGAGGCGCGGGAACGTAGCAACCCTCCCGTTCCGCGTGGATCGCGGCCAGCGTCCTCGTCGGCACCTCGAGCTTGTGCAGGATGTGCTCCACGTGCGCGGCCACGGTGCGGGGGGCGACGACGAGTCGGCTCGCGATCTGTTGGTTCGAGCGGCCGTCCACGATCAGCCCCAGCACCTCCATCTCGCGGTGCGTGAGGCCACGGCACTCCACATCGCGTCCCACCAGGACCGTGCCCAGCACGAAGGCCGGAACGTCGGTGGCGGCCAGGACGGTGATGCGCGCGTGACCGGCGGCGTCAGGCCCGTCCGGCGCGGGCCACGTGAACGACCGGTACACCTGACCGGCCAACAAGGTGTGCCGCGCGATCCGCAGCATCAGCGAGTCCATGAGCGAGGGATGGTTCTCGAGTCCTGGCAGGGGGTAGGTGGTGCCGTCCCGGAGCAGCACGACACCGGCCTCGGCACCCTGCACGAGGCGCGCCGTCGCGAGCAGCGAACGCAGTGGGGACACGGCCCGAGCGATCAACGGAGCCAGCCGCCCCACACTGTCGCGCAGCGCATCTGAAGGGGGCTCCGCGCCCGAGAACAGCAGGCTCAGCATCCCGAGAAACGGGCCACCGGGCTCGGCGAGTGGCACGTCCAGACCTTCCCGAAAGCCCGCCGGGATCAGGCACTCTGCCCAGGTCGGCAGGTCGGAAACCTGGACGGGCAGCTCCGTCACGGCAATGGGTGGCCCGGCCTGGTTGAGCTCGGCCAGCTGGATCTCCCCCGCCACCGTGGGACGGGCCAGGTACTCGAGCACGGGTCGCTCCAGCCCGGTGCTGCCAACCGTTGCGTAGACGTGCGAGCGCGGGTCGGACAGGGTCAACCAGACGGCATCCACCGGCAGCCAGTGGTCCAGGCTCTCCACGAGGCTTCGGGCCCGCTCCAGCAAGGGGACCTCGGAGGTCGCGATGTCGAAGATCTCGGCGATGGGCACATCGTCCGGCACGGCGTTCCCTTCCGCAGGTCGCAGCCCGGAAGGGGGCGCGAAGGCCGAGCGATGCCACGTGCTCGCGCGCGACGAGACGTTCCGCATCGAGGGGTACCTGACGGGATACCCGGAACCACACCGCCCAACCGAATCCGCACCACGAATTCGTTGCTGCTCCAGCCGCGCCGGCCGACGTCGGCCCCGTGGCCCTCGAAGGTGTCCCTTTCCATAGTGGGCATTTCCGCCGATACCGGCCCCGCACGCCCTCCGCCTGTAATGGAAGACGTCCGGGGAAGGGCGCCGAAAGGCCTCGGCGGAGCCGTTCTCCGCGAGCGACGAAGGTGCGCCGGCATCACGGGCGGTGGAGTCTCCGCGCTGGTCGAGGCCATGCAGCCGCGCAACGTGCGCGTGCGGGTGGTGCTGGACACCGACGGGCTCACCCCGCATGCCACGGCGACCGCCTGCGAGCTCTTGGGCAGCACGGGCGCCTGGCTCGTACAAGGTGGCTCATGGCGGGGTGTGCGAACGGGCCTGTCCCGCATACAGCCCATGAGAGCAGCCTTGCCCGACGGGGTCAGCCTGAAATGGACCTTCCCCATCAGGTCACTCGACTCGATGATGATCTGCACCGCCGAGGGCGTCGACCTCTTCAACGGAGACGCACAGTCCCTCCTGAAGGATGCGGCAGCACGTATCGCGATCGGCCCGGTGGCTGTTCCGGTCAAGGGAGTCGACTGCTGACAGGCGGTGGAAAGCGGGCCTTTCTCCCGGCGCCGAGCCCGGTGGCCCACTGGCGACGCCGGCCCTCGTCGCTCATCCCCGACAGTCGATCACGACGACCATGGGGCCACCGCCCAGGTCGTCGTCGACGTCGACGGTCCCGAATCGGATGGGCGTCTCCTGCGGACCGGTCAGGTTTGGCCCCGGTGCCGGGACGAGGCAGGTGGGCCACCCTCCGGACTGAACTTTGCCGCTGGCGTCGACCCAGCGAGCGACGGCACCTGCAGACCCGTAGGTCACGGCATCCTCAGCCGACCGGTTCGGCACGAAGAACATGGCTGTCGCCGCGTCCCTCGCGACCACGGCCGTACCTGAGTGCCAGGTCACGTCGTCGTCCAGTGTGGCCCGGAGCGTCAGGGACCCACCGACGAGAACGGCGGCCGCCAAGGACGCGGTGATGATGCGCGAGTTGGGCACCAGTCCCCCTGTGGCTCGTCATTGCGGTGTCGTGGCGCCCGCCGGACACCTGGGTCATTGGTCCGGTGCCACGACACCGAGCGGGTAACCCCCATTTCCGAACCCTGACGGCGAACCATCCGCCGAAGCCCCGGTTACCCAGGGCACTTCTATCACCTGGCATGCACCCGCACCGGCTAGAACGCTCGACCCTCCGGAGTGCGGCCGAACTACTCACGCACGGCCCCTCTCGGTCGCTCACCACACGACGCCGGTCCTACCAACCCCGGATCGTGAGCGCGCGCCGTCTCGCCGCCCGTCACGCCAGTATTCGTCGCAACCTCTTGACAAGATTTATTGTCAAGAGGAGCGTGGCGGTATGCGGGACGTCGAAGTCATCGAGAGCTCAGAAGCAGCCGCCGTCGCGCTGGACCCGGTTCGGGCCCGGCTGCTCGGCGAGCTGGCCGTCCCCGCCTCCGCGGCGGGACTCGCCGCCCGAGTCGGCATCACGCGCCAGAAGGTCAACTACCACCTCAAGGCGCTCGAGGCGCACGGGTTGGTCGAACTGTCCGGCGAGCGCCGGCACGGGGGCATCACCGAGCGGGTGCTGCAGGCGTCCGCGGCGTCGTACGTCGTGTCACCGGCGGCGGTCAGCGCGTCCGCGGCAGACCCCGAAGCCAGCGCCGACCACCTGTCGGCCGGCTACCTCGTCGCGCTGGCCGGCCGGCTGGTGCGCGAGGTCGGCGCCCTGGCACGGCGGGCAGGGTCAACCGGCAAGCGCCTGCCGACGCTGACGATCGACACACAGATCGGCTTCCGGTCGGCCGCGGACCGCGCGGCCTTCGCCGACGACCTGACGGCCGCCGTGCTCGACCTGGCCGTCCGATACCACCATGACGACGGGCGCCCCCACCGGCTCGTCGTCGCCGCCCACCCCCTTCCTGAGGAGAACTCATGAGCATCACCCCGAACGTCCCGTACCGCCTGGAGTTCAGCGTCGAGGTCCCGGGCACCCCGGAACAGGTCTGGCAGGCCATCGCCACCGCCAAGGGCATGAGCGCCTGGTTCACGCCGACCGAGATGGAGGAGCGCGAAGGAGGCTCCCTGCACTTCACCATGGGCCCGGACATGGGCTCGGACGGCCAGGTCACCGCATGGGAGCCGCCGCGCCGCCTCGTCTACGAGGAGGACTGGGCCGCCCTCATGGGCAAGGACCACGATGCGCTCAGCCCGCTGACGTCGGAGTTCATCGTCGAGGCACAGTCGGGCGGAACCTGCATCGTCCGCGTCACCAGCAGCGGCTTCGGCACCGGCGCCGCGTGGGAGTCGGAGTTCTGGGACACCATGGCCCCGGGCTGGCTGCCGTTCTTCGACAACCTGCGCCTCTACCTGTCGCACTTCCCCGGACAGGAGGCCACCTTCCTGGAGGCCTCCGCCTCGCACCCGGGCGACGCGGATGCCGTGTGGTCGACCTTGCGCGGTGAGCTCGGGCTGGGAGACGAAGGCACCACGGTCGAGGCGCGCGGCGCCAGCGGCACGGTGGAGCGCGTCGGTGCGCGACAGGCGCTGGTCCGGCTCACAGCGCCGGTTCCCGGGATGCTGAGCGTCTTCGCGTGGGACGAGGGCGCGGGCAAGGCGACGGGCGGCGTGCGCGCGTACCTCTTCTCGGCGGAAGCCGCGGACTACGTCCGCCGCGAGGAGCCCGCCTGGCAGGCCTGGCTGCAGGGAATCTCCGTCCCTGCCTGACGTCCTGCGCGTGCCGTGGAGTATCGGCTGACCCTCCCCCGCCCGAGTCTCGGGGCGTACGTCACTGACTCTCGGCGTACCAGGTCTCGTGGACGCTTCGGCGCATCGCCAGTCGCTGCCGGGTCTGGGCGACGATCCCGATCAGGGCAAGGACCAGCAGAGTCAGGTACCAGCCCCAGCCGGCGTGCACCGCCTGCGTGAAGCTGCCCCGGGTGAAGTCGGCAGAGTCGATCGTGCCCACCAGCAGCATGATCCCGGCGACGACGCTGACGGCCCCGGCGACCGAGCTGACGACGGCCAGGACGATCATCGGCAGGTTCCCGATGACCGCCACCAGCCCGAGCGCGGCGCCGACGACAACACCCACCAGGACGGCGACCCAGTTCCAGCTGATGCCCAGGGCGACGACGAGGCCCGCACCGATCGCGTAGCCGAAGGCAGCCATCGCAAGAACGACTGCCACCGCGAAGTAGAGGTACGCGAGGAGAGCGAAGATCAGCGCGCACACGAATCCCACGATCCAACCCAGCACGGTGCCGAGGACGCGCTCGTTTGCGAGTTCAGCGAAAAGACCTGCCCCGAAAGCGAATCCAGCGAAGAACCCCCAGATGGGGAGGACCAGGCGCAGCACCAGTTGTCCGGCGAAGAGCATGAAGGCGCCGGCGATGATCGCGAAGATGCCCAGGATGATGTCTGCCATGCCCCAATGTAGGGCTCGCGGCTGCCGGTCCGTACGTGAACGCAGCACTTTGGGACCTCACCGATGGGCGGCGCGCGGTCGGCAGGTGCCGCTCCGTTTGCCCGCAGCTGGTCGGCCTGAAGCCCGGCGCGCGCCACGGCCGTCTCGCTACTCTCGTCGTACACGCGGGATGGCGGCAGTCGGGTCGATCCTCGAGTCGGGCGTCGCCGCGGACCCGCGGGTCGCGTCGGGCGAGGAGCGGTGAGATGAGCGCTGGGAACACGTGGTCGATGATCTTCCGAGCCAGCAGCGGCGAGGCGGTCGCGGCCCTCGAGGAGGCAGCGCGCCGCGCGGGGATGCAGCATCTTTCCTCGGATGCGGCGACGGGCCTCTTCGTCTTCACGGCCGGTCGGATGGTGCTCTCCTCCGGAGAGAAGGTCACTGCCCAGATCCGGGAGGTCGCTCCGGGCACGGTGCAGGTGACGCTGTCCTCGAACCTTCAGTTCGGCCTGGGGAACATCGGCTCCAACGGTGCCGGTCGGGACCGGATGGGTGACGCCCTGGCTCAGCTTCTGCCTCCGGTTCAGTAGGCAGGATGTGCCCACCTGACCGGTCGCGACGAGCAGGGCCGGTCCGGCGGGAGCCGGCGCAAGCGCCGGTTGCTCTACTGGACGAGGAGGCAGAACGGGTGCCCAGCAGGATCGGCAAGCACGTAGAGCGGCTCGCCCTCGTCCTTCGATCGGTCGTACAACAGCTGGGCGCCCAAGGCCTCCGCCCGCTCCCGGTGCCGCTCCAGCTCCTCGAGGGAGGGCACTCTGAAGTCCATGTGCATCTGCATCGGCACCTGCTCAGAGGGCCAGGTCGGAGGCACGGTGTCCTTCTTCGCCTGAACGGTCAGGACCCGGTTCCCTTCTCCATCAAGCAGAACCAGCCAGTCGGCGTCGTCAGGACTCCCATCGGTCGGCGGTTCCTCGCCTTCCCGGTACCGAAGCCCCAGAAGCTGACGGTAGAACTCGCCGAGCGCCCGGCAGTCACGCGCGTCGATGGCGGTGTGGAGCAGGACGGGATAGCTGGACACGTACGCCTCCTCGCGATGTGTCCCTCACGTTAGCTGCGGCGCCGCCCGGTCGAGGGGAAGGCGGCGGAAGGCTCACGACGATGTCGGCGTAGGGCCCGTCCACGATGGTCGCGATATCCCAACCCGAGTGCCGCATCAGTCCGAGCACGGGCCGGTTCTCTGCGAGGACGGTCGCGGTGAAGTGGGTGATGCCCGCGTCGGCGGCGAACCGAGCCAGCTCGTGGACCAGTCGGGTGCCGAGCCCGCGACGGTGGTGGCTGTCGGCCACCTCGAGGGCGACCTCCGCGCGGTCGGGCCGTTCCGACCGGAAGTACTGCGCGACCCCGACGAGGACGCCTGCGTCGAACGCCCCGACCGCCAGGTGGCCTGGACCGACCCCGACGAAGCGCGCGATGTCAGCCGCGGAGAAGGAACGCACCGGCCGGAAGTAGCGCAGGTAGCGCGACTGCGGTGACAGCCGCTGGATCAGGTCGGTCATGTGCCGCGCATCGGCAGGGGTGAGGCGACGCAGGGCGATGGCGCGGGAGGGCGCGTCGCCGCAGGGTCGTTGCGCTCGCACTGGAGCGTGCGCAGAGACGGTCTCGTGGTGGGCGCCGCGGATGCGCCGACGCGTTCTGGCCGTCGAGAGCGCCGCCAGGACGGAGATGTGCATCGGGCTGCCTTTCTGTGCAGACACGGTCCGGCCTAGGCGATGGCCGTGCCGGCGACGTGGGTGTTGAACGGCAGGAACGGCGGGCGGATCCGGTAGTCGCTGAGGTCGACAGTGGTGAACCCGGCAGACCGGATCACGCTCGCCAGCTCCCTTTCGCAGGAACAGCCTTCGAAGATCCATGCCCACGGTCGACGCAGGGTCCGCTGGGTCCAGCGCGTGGGCGTGCCCGGCTTCGCTGCGACGTGCTCGGCGAAGCAGAAGCGGCCGCCCGGTCGCAGAATCCGGCGGACCTCGGCGAGGACGGCCTCCGGGTCCCGCACGCTGCACAGGACCAGGCTGGAGATGACGGCATCGGTGCTCGCGTCGGGAAGGTCGATCTGCTCGCCGACGACGCTGCGGATCTCGAGGTCGACGCTGCGTGACCGAGCCGCACGCCGGAGCCGCGCATGCATGTAGGGGTTGGGTTCGACGGCGATGAGGTGGGCGCCCGCGGGCAGGTACCGCAGGTTCGCCCCGACTCCCGCCCCCAGCTCGACCACTGTCGAGGGCAGGTCGGCAAAGGCGGCGGACTTGTGGCGGCGCATGAGCCGGTCGAGGTAGCCGCCCATGACCCAGAAGAACGCCGAGTTGAACCGTCCGCGGCCGGGATGGTCGTCGAACTCGAGCGGCCTCTCGGGCTCCTCGGAGGCGCGAGTGGATGTGTTTGTCAGAGTGTCGGATTGCCCTGGGTGAGTCGTCATGCACCGAGCGTGCCGGGCGCGCCATGACGTCGTCAGCAGTGGAAATACCGCACTTCGGAGGTCAGCCGTCCGCGTTCGACGCGACGTACCAGGCTGCGATCTGGGCGCGGGAACGGAATCCGAGCCGCGTGCGGATCCGTTCGACGTGCGACTCGGCCGAACGCTCGCTGATCACGAGCTCTTCGGCGATCTGCCGGTTCGACCAGCCGAGCGCCACCAACCCGGCCACCTGGGTCTGGCGGGCGGTCAACGTGGGCCGCGTCCGGAGGCCGAGAGGGGACAGTCCCAGGCCGCGACGCATCGCGTCGAGCACGGCGTGCGCGTCGCCGGCGAAGGGGATGTGCGTCCGGCCGGCCAGCACGGTCAGCGTCGCTCCGTCGATGCCCTGGGCCAGTCGCTCGCCCTCCGCGAGCGGCACCGCGCGGTCGTCCTGGCGGTGGATGACCGAGGTGGGTGCCGTGATCCGAGGGAGATCCTCGGCGACGTCGATGTCGTAGCACGCCGCCAACAGCCGGTGCGCCCAGGCGGCGGGCGCCGAATCTCTCTGGTAGCGCGCGAACATGGCGCGGAACCCGGCGTCCGCGTCAGGGGCGAAGATCTCGGTCAGCACATCCGATGCGAACCCCCAGTGCTGGTCGACCAGGCCGAGCACGTGCTCACGCACGGCCTGATCTGCCACACCGTCACCGTCGACCCAGCCGCCGTAGAGGACCAGGCGCGTCACCGACCTCGGATGCCGGGCGGCCCACCTCACCGCGAGTGGCGCACCGAAGGAGGCCCCGACCAGGTCGAAACGGTCGACACCGACGGCAGTCGCGACCGCGCGCAGGACCTCCAGCTCCATCTCGACGACGTCTGTGCGGGCAGTCGCCCCGGACAGGCCGCAGCCCGGTCGGTCGTATCGCACGAGCGTCCGACCGTCGGCCAGGCCCTCGTAGAACTGACGCTCGGCCGGCAGCGCCCACCCCAGCTCGAGATGGGACACCCACCCAGGCACGTAGATCGCCACCGGGCCCCGGCCGGCGACGGCGAAACGTATTGCCGTGCCGTCCTCGAGGGTGGTCGAGCCGAGCCGCTGCTCCACGAGCGACATTCTCCAGCGGCCGGACAAGCGACGGAAGCGAGCCGCGTCAGCGCGGGCCTCTCCGAGCCACGGCGCTCACGGAGCCCGGCGGCAGACAGCAGCCAGTGCCCGGGCTGCCGGGCCCTACCGGGTGGGCTGCCAGGCGGGCGCTACCTCCCGGTGGTATGACCTGCCGGCCACCCTGCTGAGCAGGAACGTCACCGGCGCCGGGATCGTCGAGCGAAGGTAGGAGCGCTCCGCCTCGGGCATCCCGTCCTGAACCCAGGCCATGAACCGGCCCGACTCGGCGAGGGACGGCGGCCGCAGCTGCTTCTCGACGGCCTTCCACTCGGGCGTCTCGAGGTGCGGCAGCATGAGTGGCTCGAGGTCGTTCTCCTCGTGGTGCAGGTGCCGATCGACGACCTCGCTCGCCCTCACGACGGCCTCCCTGGCGGCGTGGGCATCGGCGGCAGACCCGGTCGAGGCGTAGGAGTCCATGGCGGTGTGCGCACTGGCGAGTGCGTCCGCCATGGCCTGGTGCTCCGTCTCCATGACCTCGACCAGCTCCTGGGCCCCTTCCACCCTGGCCAGGAACGGGAACACGTGCGTGTCCTCGCCCTCGTGATGGTGCTTGAGCTGGTCGTGGAGGTTGGCGTAGGCCACCTGCAGCTGCTGGGCGCGGGCGCGGTCGCCGTCCGGTGCGGCGGCGAGGGCGGACTCGAGGCGGGAGAGGTCGCGACGCACCGCCGCGTGGATGACGCGGTTCATGGTCATGGGCCCTGTCATGTCGAGACGATAACCATCCGGGCACGAGGCGAGGGCCGAATCGGCACAGTTGCGGCCGGCCCGGGTCGCGAGCCCGTCGGCTGAGGCGTACCCCCGCTGAGGCGTCCGTCGGCCTACGGCCTCTTGAGCTGGACGGCGAGGGCCCAGATGATCAGGGCGTTGATGCCGATGACGACGACGGCCCGGACCGGGTCGTACGGCAGCCACATGAACTGCGCCGTGGCCGACAGGATCGCGACGGACACGGCCACGATCAACGACCACACCTTGCCCACGATCACCGCGATGCCCAGCCCGACGGCGGCGAGACCGAGGACGAGCTGGATCCAGCCCCAGGTGGTGGTGTCGAAGGTGTAGACGTAGGCGCCGGTCAGGACGTAGCGCTGGTCGTCGACGAGGGCCACGATGCCGGCGAGCGCCTGGAAGAGTCCGGCCGTGATGAGCAGCAAGCCGGCGAAGACCGTGAGGCCCGCGGCCCATTCCAGCTTGCTCGCTGACGGTTGGCTCGGCATCGAGATCGCTCCCTCCGATGTCGCCGGCCGCGGCACGGCTCGGCGTCGTGCGTCCACCTCACACGCTAGGTGGGCACCGGCGACCGGGACTCATCCTTCGGAGGTGAAACGACAGAGCACCCGGGACCCCGTGACGCGTGGCGGGCTCAGCGCTGCGGGGCCACGGGCTCGGAGGCGAACAGGTTCAGACCGAGCCGCTCCGAGAGGAACTTCGTCACGAGCTGGCCGCGCACACTGTTCCCGGCTGGGTCCAACGGCGGCGAGAACGTGGCCAGGCCGCCCTTGCCCGGTGACACGGTGACGATGCCGCCGCTGACGCCGCTCTTGCCGGGCATCCCGATCTCGTACAACCAGTCACCGGACAGCTCGTAGAGGCCGGCGGTCGCCATCACGGCCAGCACCCGCCGGCACACGCCGCGGGCGATGACACGCTCCTGGGTCTGCGGGTTGACCCCGCCGTTGGCCAGGGTCGCCGCCATCACGGCGAGGTCGTGGACGGTAACCTCGAGCGAGCACTGTCGGGTGTAGACGTCGGTGGCCTGGTCGGGGTCGAAGTACAGGCGCCCGTAGCTGTTGAGCAGGTGGGCGATGCCCTGGTTGCGCATGTTGGCGCCGGACTCGGAGGCGAACACCTCCTCACTCATGCTCAGCTGGCGCCCCGCGAAGCGCGACAAGCCGTCCCGCACCCCTTCGAACTTCTCCTCCGCGGTCGAGCCCGGCATCAGGCTGGTCGTGGCGATCGCGCCGGCGTTGACGAGCGGGTTCATCGTCCGGTCCTCGTTCAGCTCGACGGCCATCAGCGAGTTGAAGGGGAAGCCGGTGCTGTTGACGCCGAGCCGGCGACGAGCCGCGTCGTACCCGACCGCGTCGCACACCAACGCGAAGACGAACGGCTTCGAGACGCTCTGGATCGAGAACTGCGTGTCCACGTCGCCGATCTCGAACGAGCGGCCCCGGGCACCGACCACGCAGATCCCGAACCAGTCGGGCGACGCCTCGGCCAGCACCGGGATGTAGTCGGCGACCTGGCCGTCGGTCGTGCCTCGATACCGCTCGTAGGCCTCGGTGACGAGCTGCCCGACCTCCTCGGCCTGGGGCAGCTCACCGGTCGAGACGCGGGGTGGTGTCGTGGCCTCGTCGAAGGGCAGCCGCTGGTGCATGGAGAGCTGCGTCATGAAGGCCCGCCCTTCGGATCGTCTCGCTCCCGAGACTAGCCGGAGGGTGGCCGCGGGGAGCCGGCATCGAGCCAGCTCGAACCGTGGGCTCGGGCCGGAGCCGCGGCGTCGGCCGGCACCGTTTTCCGGATGTCGTGCAGACGCGGGCGCGCGGACCCCGACAATGAAGCAGCAGTCCGAACCGCAGCGGGAGGCACAGGCATGGCTTTCACTGAGGCGATCGAGCTGGCGGGCAAGGTCATCGACACCGCCGGCGTCGCCGTCCTGGTGGCCGGCGCCGCGCTCGCCGCAGTCAAGGCCGTCCTGAACTGGCGCGCCCACCGGGCCGACACCTACCGGCAGTTCAGGCAGCAGCTCGGGCGATCCATCCTGCTCGGCCTGGAGCTGCTGGTCGCCGCCGACATCATCCGCACCGTCGCGATCACGCCGACCCTCAACAACGTTCTCGTCCTCGGTCTGATCGTCGTCATCCGCACCTTCCTCAGCTTCTCCCTCGAGCTCGAGATCACGGGGCGGTGGCCGTGGCAGAAGAGTGACGACGCACCACTGCGAGACGAGCCGGCCTGAGACCCACCACGGGGTCACCCATGGCGTCCGCGGCAGGAGCCGACCTGAGCGAGTGGCAACGGGATGTGCGTCGCTGACCTCAGCCAGCGGGGGTGATGCGCCCGTGCACGGAACAGGGGATCGTGGCAGCTGGAAGGCGTCAGGACGACGAGCCGAGGAAGGAACGCACCGTGACTGCGAAGAGCGACTTCACCGAGGAGGAGTGGACGCGCATCGTGCGTGCTCCGTTCATGGCCGGACTGTCGATCACCCTGGCCGACCCGGGCGGACCGATCGAGGCCGCCAAGGAGTCCATGGCCACGCTCAAGAGCGCCACCAACCCGCCCAGTCGAGAGCAGCTGCTGGCTGAGGTGGCCCTCGACATCCAGGCGATGGTGCAGGAGCACCACAACCCGCTCAGCGGCTACAAGCCGACGGGTGGACAGCCACCCGGAGAGCAGGTGCTCGGCGAGCTGCGCGCCGTCCAGGAGATCGTCGCCGCGAAGGCCACGCCGGAGGAGGCCAGGGCCTTCGGGCAGTGGCTCGTCGCGGCGGCGCAGGCGGCTGCGAGCGCCGCCAAGGAGGGCGGCTTCATGGGGTTCGGGGCGCAGCTGGTCAGCGAGCGCGAGCAGGACATGCTGGACCGCGTCCGCCAGGCCGTCAGCGGGTGACGTCTGCCACCGTTGCTCTCCGCCGCGGGTGGCCCTCCGCCGGAGGGCGAGGGTCGGTGTCAGCGCACCGGGTCGGGGTCCGGCACGGGTTCGTCGGTGCTGATGAGGGAGGGCGGCGCGACGGCTAGGCCCTCCTGCGCGTCGGGCGCGGCCGAGCGGGCGTCGGCGAGGACGTCGGCCGGAACGTGCCGTTCGAGGAAGCGCTTGGCGAGCCGCGTCGACGGGTGGATGCCGATCGTGGCCACGATGATGATCCCGGCGATGAGCAGCCAGCCGCCGGCACCCCAGTTCATGGCGAGGAACGTGTAGAGCGCGGGCGCCCAGACGCGGCCCAGCGTGCCGCTCAGCTCGGCAGCACCCTGGTAGGCGCCGCGCTGACGCGGGTCCATCAGCTCGGCCTCGAACGACCAGCTCGCCGCCGACAGGTACAGCTCGGCACCGGTCACCGTCACGTGCCCGAGCCAGACGAGCGCGATCGTCACCCAGCCGACGGTGTCGTGCGTCGCCAGCGTGATGATGCACGACACGACGAAGAAGACGGCCGAGAGGCGGACGGCCTTGAGCGCCGTCGGCACGTCCTTGACGCCGCGGGAGGTGACCATCGGCAGGAAGATGCACATGACGGTGTTCGTGCCGAAGAGGAACGCCAGCAGCACCCGCGGCGCGTCGGTCTTCTCGACGAGCCAGAGCGGGATGACGACGTTGAGCAGCACCTGGTTGGTCCAGAAGACGCCGCCGAAGAACGTGGTGAGCAGCCAGCCGAGGTTGCGCAGCGGCCCGGGGCCGGGGATCTTCACCTTCCGGTCCTCGGGGCTGCGTTCGTCGTGGGCGGCCTTGGGCAGGCGGGTGATCGCGGCGGCGTTGACGAGGAAGGCCACCGAGGTGAACCACGGCAGGGCGTGCAGGACGTCGTTGGAGTGGAAGGCGAGGGCGATGCCACCGAGCATCGAGCCGAGGGTGAAGCCGACGTTGAGCGCGGAGTACATGTACGCGCGCGACTTCACGCGCTCGTCCGGCGGCAGGACGTCGATCGTGTACGCGCCGTACGCCGCGCCGCCGAGCGCGCCGATGACCTCCATGCCGACGGCCATCGCGACGTAGCCCTCGAAGCCGTTGATGAGCGGCCACAGCGCGAACATCGCGGCCTGCCCGGCTGCGCTGACGGCCCACATCCGCTTGGGACCGAAGCGGTCGACGAGCTTGCCCATCGGGAGCGCGGCGAGGAACGCGGCGATACCGGCGAAGGTCAGGCCGAGACCGACCTGGGCGGCCGAGAGCCCGACGATCTGCGTGAAGAACACCGCCGACCCGGTCATGAAGGTGCCCTCCCCCAGGGCGAAGAGCAGCGACTGGACGGACAGCCGTCCCGCCAGCGGCGACGGCGGACGGGCGTGGCGCAGGACGGCGGGGAGAATCACCCGAGGATTCTCCAGATCCACACGGCAGGTGTCACCGGATTTACGCATTTCGTGCCGAATGGGATCGGCCGCGGTGCACCCCTACCGTGCTCTGAACGCGTCGACGGCCGCGTCGAGCGTCGCGAAGACCCGGTTGCGGCCGATCACGTCGACGAGCCCGGACCGGTCGAGCTCGGTGAGGACGTCCGCCCGCGCGGCAGCGACCGCGAAGACCACGCTGCGGCGGGACATCTGCTTCGCGAGCTCGACCAGCGCCTGGCCGGCCGTGAAGTCGACGTCGTCGATGGCGTCGGCGAGCAGGACGAACCACTGCGGGCGCGTCGGAGTGTCCACCAGCGCCAGGGCTTCCGTGCTGAAGCGGGTGACGTTCGCGTAGAAGAGCCCGACGCCGAACCGGTAGACCACCAGCCCGGGCTCGGTCTCGGCGCCCGGCCGGGACGGCACCTCGTGGGGCCGGCCGCGGTCGTCGAACGTGATGACCGAGTCGTGCGGCCGGTAGTGGCGCCGGACGTGGTCGAGCAGGGACAGGACGATGGCGAGGATGATCCCCTGCTCGACTCCCACGACGAGCACCACGGCGGCTGTCGCAGCCGCGATCCAGAACTCGTCGCGGCGCAGCTGCCAGACGTGCCGCATGTTCACGAGGTCGATGAGCTTGACGCCGATGACGAAGACCACGGCGGCCAGCACGGCGTCGGGCATGTACTGCAGGGGCTTGGTCAGGAACAGCAGGACGATCGCGACCGCGGCGGCCATCGTGAGCATCGCCACCTGGCTCTTGCTCCTGGCCTCGTCCGCCATCTCGGTCTTCGTGGGGCTGCCGTTGACGACGAAGGTGCTGCTGAGGCCGGCCGCGACGTTCGCGAGGCCGAGCCCCACGAGGTCGTTGTTCTCCTCGAACCGGTCCTGGTACTTCACCGCGTAGGCGCGGGAGGTCGCCGCGCTCTGCGCCATGATCACCAGGAACATCGACGCGGAGATCCCGAGCAGCGGCGTGACGTCGGCCCACGCGATGCCGCTCGGCAGGCCGATCGCGGGCAGGCCGCTGGGCACCGGCCCCAGCACGGACACCCCGTGGCTCTGGAGGTCGAGCGCCCAGCTCAGGACGATCGCGCCCACCACGGCGACCAGGCCACCCGGGATCGCGGTGAACCAGCGCTCGAACACGAGCAGCGTCGCGATGACGCCGAGTGAGACCGCCAGCGTCGTGAGGGACGTGTCGGGCAGCTCCTTCAGGGTGTCCCAGAACTTGACCAGCGTCCCGCTGACCTGGTCCACGGCCACCGACGGTGAGGGGACGCCGAGCATGCCCGCCAGCTGGCCGAGGGCCACCTGGACACCGACGCCGGTGAGGAAGCCGACGAGGACGCTGCGCGAGATGAAGTCGGCCAGGAAGCCGAGCCTGGCGACGCGTGCGAGCAGCAGCAGCGCGCCCGTGACGAGTGCTGCCAGGCTCGCGTGGGCCAGCCACTGGCTCGTCTCCGGCTGCAGCCCGGAGACCCCGAGGCCGGCGATGCCGGCGTAGAGGATCGCCGCGGTGGCGGAGTCCCCACCCACCACCAGGTGCCGCGAGGAGCCGAAGACGGCGAAGACGACCGCGGGCAGCAGGATCGTGTAGAGCCCGGTGATGACCGGCGTCCCGGCGATCTTCGTGAACCCCATGACCTCGGGGATCGCGAGCGCCGCGAGGGTGACGCCCGCGACGACGTCGCGCGGCAGCTGCGCTCGGTCGTAGGGCCGGATGCCTTGCAGGACAGCGATGGCGCCGCCGTGCTCACGCCCCGCCCGGGCGGGTGGGACGGGCCGGGCTCGTTGGCTCATGCACCCTCCGGCCTAGACGTCGACCGTCGCCGCAAGGCGTCCCGCCCTGATGTCACCGACGAACTCCTCGTGGTCGCGTTCGTTCTGGTCGGCGTAGCGTCTGGCGAAGTTGGTGATCGCCCGGTCGAACTCGTCGGACGCGCCGAGGTAGGCGTCGATGGCCACGGGGTCGCCCGACCGCGCGTGCGCCCGGGCCAGGGTCCACCCGCAGAGGTGCGCGTAGTAGCCCAGCGCGGTCGGGCCCATCGTCTCGACGAGCGGTGACAGCTTCATGTCGCGCAGCTGGCGCCAGTAGTAGTGCCGTGCCACGTCGACTCCCTTGCTCCACCCGAGGAAGATGTCGCTGGCGGCCTGCATCATGCGCTGGCCCTGCACGACGCGTTCGCCGGGCTGCTTGAAGCGGCTGCGGGGCAGGTGGTCTTCGAGCACCGACGTCGTGGCCTCCTTGACCTGCAGGAACAGGGGGTCTTGGTCGTCGCGCCCCTGCAGCAGCACGATGAACGCGCGCGTCCCGACGCTCCCGACGCCCACGACCTTGCGGGCGGCGTCGACGAACTCGAACTTCTCCAGCAACTGTCGCCGGTCGTCCTGCAGCGTTGCGCGGTAGGCGCGGAAGATCTTGCGAATGACGGTCTCTTCCTCGTCCCCGGACAGGCCGTACGTCGCCGACAGCTCGCGCATCGGCACCACGGTGGGGGGCTGGCTGATGATCCGGTAGGAGCCGTCCACCTTCTCCGCCAGCTTGGACAGCGCCTGGAGGCTGTCGCGGGTCCGGGCCTTGTCGATGTTCCTCTCACCTCGCTTGAGCGCCTTCTCGTCCTCCTTCGTCCTGGCGATCGCCTTCGCGCCGGCCACGACGTCCTCCTCCTCGAGGCGGGCATACCAGATGTCCAGCGTCCGCATCCCGGCGAAGCTCGCCATCGCCTCGCGGTAGGCCGCCACGCTGGCCAGGGTCACGTCCTTCGCGTCGCCCTTCGCGAAGCCGTTGCTGCGCGCCGCGATGGTGAAGCTCGCCGCCATCCGCATCACGTCGTACTCGAACGGGCCGGGGAGCGTCTCGTCGAAGTCGTTGAGGTCCAGGAGCAGACGTCGTTCCGGCGACGCGAAACCCCCGAAGTTGGACAGGTGGGCGTCACCGCACAGCTGGACGGTCAGCCCCGCCCGCGGCGTCGTCCGCAGGTCGGCCGCCATGATCCGCGCGGCACCGCGGTAGAACGTGAAGGCCGACGCCGACATCCGGCCGTGACGCACGGGCACGAGGTCCGCGTCGCGGGTGGCGTTCTGCTCCTCCAACAGGGTGACCGGATCGGGACGCGCGGGATCAGGCGTCCAGCCACGGTGGCTCGAGACCGGCGTCCGCTCGGCGGCCTGCCGTCCGCGCGCTCGGCGTTCGTCAAGGCTCAGGTGTTGCACGTTGATCGGCACCGACGCCCGCCTCTCCGGGCCCGACGGCGAGGTCAGCAACCCTCGAGCCAGCTGTCATACACGGTGGCGACTCGAGGCCAGGCTCGCGTCAACCAGAGCGAATACCTTGGTGCGCCCAGAGTATCCGGCGCGCGTGAGGCCTGGACCCGTTTCGCGCGTCGTCGACGGACGTGGCCACGGCGGAGAACTCGTCGAAAGTCCGTACGGAAAGGACGACACGATCCGGGGGTTCGCTCGTCTCACAGATGGTGCCCGTTGCTCGCAACGGACGCCGAGGGCCCCGGGTCGGATTCGTGGAGGGACCGGCTCGGGGCCCGTCCGCACGTCCGTGGGCTCGAGCCCACGTGCGCGCGTCGGTTCGCCCGGTGGCTCGCTCCGACGCCGCGCTTCGCCCAGGACAGTGCGCGCAGGGCGCCGCCTGATACCTGCTGGGGTCGCGGTCTGCGAGAACCTGCAGCCAGGTGCGGCGATCGTCGCATCGTGACGTCGGGTGTGTGATCGTGCGGCTCCCGGGCCGGGCACGGCCCGACGCAATGACGGGCACGGTTCGACGCAATGAGGCGTCGCGGAGCTGGCTCGGCGACCGATCAGGGGGCATGGTGGACGACCAGCAGCGATCGAGCGCACGCATGGTGATGGACCTTCTCGGTCTGGTGGTCGCGATGGCGTCCGCCGGCGCCTTCGCCGCGGCCCTCGCCGCCGCAGCCGGCGGCCGGTAGGGGCCGGCCCGGTCAGTCGGCGACGGGCTCCCACACGAGCTCCGCCACGTCCATGACGAGGTCGGGTTCGCCGCCCTCCTCGAGGGGTGCACGCACCTCGCCGGCACACATGCAGACGACATCGTTCAGACGGCGGTACCGGTCACTGTCGCTGAGGTGCAGGACCGACCCCACGATCTGCCGGCGCCCTGCCGGGTACGGACGGCCGTACCCGTGGGTCTCCATCATGATGGTCGCGCCGTCGTCGGTCTCGATCACTGCATGCATGTCGGGGCAGAAGGGGCCTTCGCTGGTCCGGCGACGCGGGTGGTTGACGCCTCGGAAGCGACCACTGATGCCTCCCTCGCAGCGGCCCTCGGCGATGAAGAGGAACTGTTCCCACCCGCCCTCGAGCTCGATGCCCCAGCTCTCGGGGTAGGTGAACCGGACTCGGTACAGGGGCTCGAGCCTCATCAGCGTCTCCTCTCAGGGCACCGACCACTGTCGCTGGCTCCATCCTCGCCCCGACCCTCACCTCATGGCTGTCCGTCGGCATCACTACGCTCGGTGCCGCGGGCCGGGTGGCACGAACCGCGGTGGCCGCGGGGCCGCTGCCCGACGACCGAGCAACGAGGAGAACTGTGCTGGCCAAGTTTCCGGGACGCTGCGTGCGATGCCAGGGTCCGATCCGGGCAGGGGTCGAGATCGTCAGCGCTGGCGGCAGGGCCACCGCGTGGGTGCACGCGTCCTGCCGCACCGAGCTCGCGCTCCCGGGCCTGAGCGCGCCGGAGCCGCCGGCATCCGCAGCGTCACGCGGCCGGACCCCCAAGGCGCCGAAGGCACAGATGGCCACCCCGGACGGCGCGACGTTCGTCTACACCGACGGGGCGTGCTCGGGGAACCCCGGCCCGGGCGGCTGGGCGTGGGCGATCGACCGGGAGCGCTTCGCGTCCGGTTCGGAGCGACCGAGCACGAACCAGCGCATGGAGATCCGCGCCGCCCTCGAGGCCGTCACCGCCCTCGAGGGCCCGCTCGTCGTCGTCAGCGACTCGACGTACGTCGTCAACTGCTTCCGCGACCGGTGGTGGGACGGCTGGCTCAAGCGCGGCTGGACCACGTCGGCGAAGAAGCCGGTCGCCAACCGCGACCTGTGGGAGCCGCTCGTGACCGCCGTCAACGAGCGCGGCGACATCGCCTTCCAGTGGGTCAAGGGCCACTCCGGCCACGAGATGAACGACCTCGTGGACCAGCTCGCCGTGGCGGCCAGCCTCGGCCGGGA
Organism: Actinomycetes bacterium; assembly: GCA_023451855.1. Classification (GTDB taxonomy): domain Bacteria; phylum Actinomycetota; class Actinomycetes; order Actinomycetales; family Dermatophilaceae; genus Monashia. The sequence continues at coordinate 19,646 of JAEXXY010000035.1, read as the reverse complement.
CCAGGACGGCTGACCGCCTCTCACTCGGACTCGGGTGGCCTCGCCGCCGGAGGCAGCCTGCCCCCGCGATGGATCTCGTGGACCCTCGCGTCGCCCGGCTCGTCGGGGTCGTCGCGGATCGGCTCGTCCGCCATGAACTGACGGATGACGTTCGCGAGCTCGCCCGGGTGGCTGAAGTTGATGGCATGCGCAGCGCCGTGGATCACCACGAGCAGGACCTCGTTGTCGATCCGGCTCGCGATCTGCTGGATCCGCCGCGGGTCCGGCATGAGCGGGTCGGCACTGCCGACCACGACGAGGGTGGGGACCCTGAGCGCGAGCAGGCGCTCGAGAGCGGGGTAGCGCGTCAGGGCCTGGAACATCCGGATCGTGCTGGGCACGCCGTACCTCAGGTAGTCCGGCACCGCGACCGGCAACAGCCCCATGGGTTCCCGGACGCCGTCCCGGGCCAACTGACGGACGGCCCGGTGAAGCGGCTGGTTGTGCAGTCCCCCGGCGGGTGCGACGAGCACTGCACGCTCGAGCCGGTCGGGGTGGCGGTGCGCGAACTCGCAGATCACCGCGCACCCCATCGAATTGCCGACGAGGCTCACCCGGTCCAGGCCCCGGTCGTCGAGGAACGCGGCTGCGGCGTCGGCGAGCTCGGGCACACCCGGGGACTCGCGCGGCCGGCCGCTGCGCCCGAAGCCGGGGAGGTCGGGCACGAGCGTGTGGAACTCGCCCGCCAGGCGCTGCGCCGTCGGAAGCAGGTAGCGGCCCGAGAGGCCGAAGCCGTGCAGGTGCACCATGGGCGTCCTCGGTCGGCGCGGACCGACGGACTCCCGGTAGAAGACCTTGACGCCGTCGACCACGGTCCACCGCTCGCTCAGCGCCGCCACGGGGCGCGCGCCGGATCGGGCGCTGGGTCGGGCGTCGGGGCGGCTCGGCACCCTCCCACCGTCTCGCCCAGCCCACGCCGTCGCGTCATCCCTGAGGAGTGAAACGCGGCCCGGGCGGCGTCAGGGGACGAGCTCGTTCATCGGGACCTGGATGTGTCACTGCGAGAGCGACATCGGCATCGGGACGGGCGTCGGGACGGTGAGGCCCGGGATCACCTGTGGCGCGGCGAGCACCAGCACGCCGAGGCCGAGCAGGACGAGAGCGGTGCCGTAGGTGGCGGTCCGGCGCCAGGGCAGGACCTTCTCCACGGCGATGAGCCCGGCGATCACGGCCATCCACGCGGGGCTCATGACTCCCAGGGCGAACAGCGATGCCATGAGCGCCCAGCAGCAGCCGACGCACCAGGCGCCGTTCCGCATCCCCATGCGCAGCGCGCCGGTCCACCCGTCACGCCACGACCCGAGGAGGAGACCGAGCGGACTGCGGCACTTGTCGAGGCAGACCCGCTTGAGGGGTGTCACCTCGTACACCGCGGCCAGCAGCAGGGTCCCCCCGGTGAGGACGCGGCCGGTGTCGTCCCACTGCAGGTCGGGCACGACGCGCCCCGCGAGCAGCCCGACGAGGAAGGCGACGACCCCGGCGGCGGTCCACGTGGCCAGGTAGCCGGCGACGAATGCCATGGGCCCCAACGGGGTCCGGCTCATCCGCGAGTACAGCGCCACGGTCGGGGCCACCGACGGGAACATCATCGCGGCCATCATGACGACCCACACGGTGATGAACCAGCCGAACGTCCCCAGCGCCGTCCACGGTCCCTGGTCCATGCCGCTCATCTGCTCGACGGTCCACCACCACCCGGCCACGGCAAGGGCGACGAGGGCGGCGACGAGCGCCAGGTGCGCGCGCGCCGCAGCGTAGGCGGGGCGCAGCCCGGTGTCGGGCGGGTGGGGGGCGCCCACCTGCGTCGGTCCCGTCAGGCGGCCCATGAGAAGCCGGACTTCGACAGCCCGGTCTTCCCCTCGTAGCTGATCCCGAAGGCGTCGATGCTCGACCGTCTCGCCTCGGCCATCGTCAGGTCGGACCCGACCGGGTGGAACATCCCCGAGAACCTCACCGGCTCGCCGGTCTCCACCCCGAAGGGGACGATGTCCTCGATCTCGAAGTCGATGCCGCTGCCGATCCTGACGCTGTGGCGAAGCCCGTCGTGGACCACCTCGATGGGGGCCCGTTCGACGCCGAGCATCTCCCCGATCAGTGAGACGAGCCCGGCCATCGGCCCACCGAGCTGTCCGCTGAACACCTGCACGAGCCGCTCGAACTGCTCGTCACTGGCCCGGTCGTCGACGAAGACGCCCACCCGCCAGTTGCCATCGGTCATCACCTTGGGTGCGTCCGCGATCATCGCGATGGTGCGGCCGGCGACGTCGGTCCCGTCCACCGTTCCCTCGCGGACGTCGAACACGAGGACCACGCGGCAGAAGTCGTACGTCGCACCGTGGTCCAGGGAGAGGTTGCACGGGCACATGAGCTCGCACGAGCACGTCTCGACGTATTCACCCTTGAGGCTCCACGACATGATCGCTCCTTCGCCCCCCTCAGAGCTCCCTCAGCCGAGTGTCCGCCCAGCCACCGAAGGATGTCAACGACGCGGACGTGGGCCCCGCGCCCCGACGAAACCTTCCGCGCACGGTGCACTTCCTGCTGCTCGCGATCGTGGCCGTGGTTCTGTCGTCGTTGCCGGAACCTCTCCTATTCCCAATGAAATTGCGCGAATTCGTCACGACAGCCTTTGTGCTCATTGGTGCGCCATTCGCCCCTCATCCACCCACCATCCAGACCTAGCGCGCATATGTGGTGGACACGCGAGGGAATCTTGACGCGCCTTCTTCCGGACGCCGAACCTGAAGGGTCGGGGTTCTCCGACGGCTCACAAGAGGAGGAGATCGCAATGGACGAGCACGTGATGAATCGACGTCGCGTCCTGGTGGGGGCCGGCGCCGCGAGCGCAATGGCGATCGGGGGCGTGGCGAGCGCCTCCTCGGCTTCGGCCGGGGAGCACAGGAATTCCAGCCTTGACGGCAGCTGGATCGTCAGCCGCAAGGACGACCCGCCCGGCGACCAGACGAAGGTGTCGACCGTCCTCAGCTTCGCGGGTGGGAACGTCATCATCAGCCACGACATCGCCCCGGCCGGTCCGCCCTTCACGGGAACCTGGGCTCGTCGGAGCGGCGGCGGCTTCAAGGCGACGTTCTGGACGGGTACGGCCGGCGGTGGTCCCAACATGCCGGCGGTGAGCGTGCGCGTTCGCATCTGGGGCAGCGTCCACCACGGGAGGATCAGAGGCACGTACGACTTCGCGGTCTTCGATCCGTCCGGCACCAAGGTCGACTCGGGGACCGGCTCGTTCAGCGGCCGCCGCATCGAGGCCTGAGCCGTCGAGCCGGGGCCCGCTGACCGCGCGGTCGGCAGGCCCCGGCCCGACGGACTGCGCGGTGCCCACGATCGCGGTTCGCGTGGTGGCCACGCCGGCGCGGGAGGCGCAAGATGGGCTGGTGGAGACGTGGGACGCCTTGCGCGCGCGACGAAACGTCCGACAGTTCACCGAACAGCCGGTCCCCGACGAGCATCTCGACCGGATCCTCGACGCCGGACGCCGCGCGCCATCCGCCGGCAACTGGCAGCCGTGGGACTTCGTGCTCGTCACCGACCGGGCGCAGCTGGTCGAGCTGGCGAAGGTCTGGCAGGGCGCCAGGCACGTCGCCGGCGCGGCGGCCGCCATCGCGATCGTCGCGCCGGAGCCGAAGGACGACCGGCAGTCCGCCATCCTCCATTTCGACCTGGGCCAGGCGACGTACGCGATGACGGTCGCTGCAGCCGACCTCGGCGTCGGCACCGGCCACGCCGCGGCGGCGGACCAGGACCAGGCCAGGGCCGTCCTGGGGTTTCCCGAGGGACGCTTCCTCGCCTACATGCTCTCCGCCGGCTACCCGGCGGACCGCCCGCTGGCGGTCATCGAGCGGCTGGACCGGCGCCCCTTCGACGAGGTCGTGCACCGCGGGCGCTGGTGACGCGCACGACGCGACGCGGGGCGCACTTCCGGCCTAGGGCCACGGGGCCGTCAGGTACGCGACGACGAGCACCAGCAGTGCGACTCCGGCCAGCACCGCGCCGACCTGCGCCTGATGGCCGCGCCGCGCGGACACGTCCTCCCCGGACGGCCCCGGACCCCCCGTCATCGACCCCCACACGATGAGACCGATGCCGAGCACGAGCACGAGGCCGACACCGACCCAGAAGTACGTCATGGCGTCGCGCGCCGATCCCGTTGGGCCTCAGTCTGATTCCACACGGTGCGCACAACCCTCCTTGCAGCCGATGACTCCTCGAGCCCACCACGCTACGCCGGAGCCATCCGGTTCGACCCTTGTCGCCCACTCCGGCAGCCGGCCCCGGGCCGGGATCGCCGGAGCGCCAAGCGCCGGATCCCACCGGCAGTGCCCCTAGGCTGCAAGGGCCCGCCAGACCGAGCCACAGTGCAGTCGACGACCCAGGAGGGCGCGGATGTCGCTCACACGGATCTCCAACTTCTCGATCTCCCTCGACGGCTTCGGTACCGGGGAGCCGCAGAGCCTCGAGGCCCCCTTCGGCCATGCGGGGCAGCGCCTGCACCAGTGGATGATGGCCACCAGGTCGTGGGACGCGGGCGGCACCACCGGCGTGGACAACGCCTTGGCGGAGCGTCACGACCACGGCTTCGGAGCCGAGATCATGGGTGCCAACAAGTTCGGCCCGCCCGGCTGGCAGGACGACCCGGACTGGACGGGCTGGTGGGGCCCCAACCCGCCGTTCCACACCCCCACCTTCGTGCTCACCCACCGGCCGCGGCCCTCGATCGAGATGGAGGGCGGCACGACGTTCCACTTCCTCGACGCCACCCCCGCTGAGGCGCTGGCAGTGGCTCGGGAGGCGGCCGAGGGCAAGGACGTGCGGATCGGAGGCGGCGTCACGGTGGTGCGCGACTTCCTGCTCGCCGGGCTCGTCGACGAGATGCACGTCGTGCAGGTCCCGATCCTGCTCGGCCGCGGCGTCCGTCTCTGGGACGGCCTCGAGGCCCTCGACGACGACTACGACGTCGAGGCGGTCTCCTCACCCACCGGCGTCACCCACTTCAGCTTCACGCGCAGGGGTGTCCGATCCGGGGCGGCCTCCTCGTAGCAGGAGTGAAGGCCCTCCCCCGCGAGGGCGAACCCGCTGGAAGGAACCGCCGTGTCCGAAGCGATCGCGATCATGTCCATGTCGCTCGACGGCTACGTCGCCGGCCCCGACGTCGACGTGATGAAGGTGTTCGACTGGTACTTCGGCCCGGGAGACGTCACGCACCTGCGCTACCCGGGGCTCGCAGCCCGATGACGGCCAGAGCGTTCCGGTTCGGGGTCGTCGCCCCCCTCCTCACCGACGTGCCCGCGTGGCTCGACCAGGTGCGACGCATCGCCGACAGCGGCTACTCGACGCTGCTCCTGCCAGACGTGCCGCAGTGGCAACCAGCCCCGGCGCCTGCCCTCGCGATGGCGGCGGTGCAGACCGACCTGCGCGTCGGCACGTGGGTCTACGCCTCTCCGCTGCACCCGGCCTGGAGCCTTGCGTGGGAGGCGCACTCCATGTCGGTGCTCACCGAGGGCCGCTTCGAGCTGGGGATCGGCACCGGGCGGCCCGGCATCGAGGACGAGCTGCGTGACCTCGGCCTGCCCGTCGCGTCGCCGGGAGATCGGCTGGGCCAGGTGCGCGACACCGTCACGCGACTGCGCGAGCTGGACGGCCCCGACGCCCACACCCCGGTCGTCATGGCCGTCCGCGGGCCACGCGCCCGGGCCCTCGCGACCGAGGTCGCCGACACGGTGACCTTCGCGATGATGCCGCGCGACAGCCGGGTCGACGTCGAACGCATGGCGCGGGAACTGCGCGCCGTCCGGGACGTCGAGCTGGCGCTGCACGTGCCCGTCGTGGGCGACGAGGTCGCCCCGTTCATGGCGTCCGCCCGGGACACCGACCCGGCGGCGATGCGAGCGGCGGACTCGCTGGCCTGCCTCCCGAGCGACCCGGCGGCCGCCGTCGACGAGCTCCAGCGGCGACGTGAGGAGGCGGGCTTCTCGTACGTCGTCGTCGGTGCCGGCTCCGCGGAGGTGCTCGCCCCGGTGGTGGCGGCGCTGTCGGGCCAGTAGATCTGCGCTGCAGTGGAATCGGCGGCGCCAACACGACCGTGCACCGGACGCCGACCGGGGGCGTCGCCGCCCCCGACCGGCGTCCTCCCACCCCCCGGGGTCTCAGCGGTTACCGGGACGACGGCCGGACCGGGGCTGAGGAGCAGACGTGCCGTCCCCGATGCGCCAACCCCTGAGTGCTGCACCACCGATGTCCCCGCGCACAGGGATCTCATACCGGTCCGCCATCGCGCCAGTCTGGAACCGAGACTCCCCGCCTCGCCACAGGCCGTCGCCCGGAGGTTCGTTCTCGACGGGTCCACGTCGTTTTCGTCGGGGCGGGTACCGCGGATCCGGTGCCGAGGTGCGGGCCGTCCATGCCGATGCGCTGCAGCCTGCCGGGCTGTTAGCGTTCAGGCGGTCGTGAGACGTCGGCAGGAGGTGAGACCCATGTACGCAGTGTCCCCAGTGGGTGCTCCCCGGCAGTCCACGATCCCGCGACCGAGGTAGTCGCCACCGGGAGCCCCGACAGCCATCCGCGAGAGGCGACTCCCCTGAACACCATCTCTTCCTCGACCCGACCCGTCGATCCTGACGCACGCGCCCTCGTCCTCGCCGGCGGTGGAGCAGCCGGCAACGCCTGGCAGCTCGGTCTCATCGCCGGCCTTGCCGACGGCGGGGTCGACGTCACCGACGCCGACCTCATCGTCGGCACCTCCGCCGGAGCGACGGTGGCGGCCCAGGTCACCGGCGGTCCGAGGCCGGGTGAGCTGTACGCCGCTGTCCTCACCGAGGTGCTCCCGCCCCGCCCCGGCTCGGGCGGGCCCGGCCCCGACCGGCGACGCCGCCCGACGATCTCCGGGCCGAGCTACCTCGAGTGGTCGGACGCGATCATCGCCTCGGCCCACGACGCGCCCGACATGCGACGCCGGATGGGCGCAGCGGCGCTCGAGCGGGACGCGTCGGACGGCTCCGACGCACAGCGCTGGCACGACATCGTCGCCTCCCGGCTCCCCAGCCGGCAGTGGCCGCAGCAGCGCCTGCTCATCACCGCCGTCGATGCCCGGACCGGGGAGCCGGTCGTGTTCGACCGCCACAGCGGCATCGACCTCGTGGACGCGGTCGCCGCCAGCACCTCGGCGATGACGCCGTACCGCGTCGGTGAGGACCGCTACCTCAACGGCGGCTACCGGCGCAGCGAGAACGCCGACCTGGCAAGCGGATTCGGACGGGTGCTCATCATGTCGCCGTTCAGCGGCCGGACCCGGATGCCGCTCGAGTGGGGCATGGACCTAGCCACCCAGGTCGCCGAGCTGCGCGCCGGCGGCAGCAGGGTCGAGACCCTCTTTCCGGACGCCGGAGCCGGCGCGGTCTTCGACGCCAATGCGCTCGACCCGGCGACGCGTCGGCCGGCGGCACGAGGCGGCTACGAGCAGGGCCGCGCCCTCGCGGACCACGTCGCCGCCCTGTGGCACTGACGCGAAACCCCCTGCAACGCGACGGCGTCGGTGGGTGGTCACCCGACCGGTGGTTGGGCTTCCGGCCCGGCGGGTAGGGCTTCGGGGATCACGCAACCGAACGAAGGAGTGAACATGTCGGACGACGCCAAGGCCGCCAAGGAGCTCGTCGAGACGCTGAAGGACGGCGAGCGTGGGTTCGCCCAGGCTGCCGAGAAGGTGCGCGGGGACGAGCACCCGGAGTGGGCGTCGACGCTGCAGCGCCTGTCGGCCCAACGGGCCGGCTTCCGCCGCGAGATCGTCGACATGGGCCACGAGTACGGCGAGGACGTCGACGAGAGCGGCACGGCCACCTCGGCCCTGCACCGCGGCTGGATCGCGTTGAAGGATGCCCTCACCGGCAACGACGCGGGCAGCGTGCTCGGCGCTGCCGTCACGGGTGAGAACCATGCCGTGTCGGAGTACGAGAAGGCTCTCGAGATGGACCTCAGCGCCGGGTTCCGCGAGGTCGTCTCCCGGCAGCACGCATCGGTCGTCAGCGCCCGCGAGGAGGTCAAGGCCCTCCAGGCCGCCGACTGACCCTAGGCGTACGCCTCGAAGGGCGACGCGCCGACAAGCACCGAGCCGGTCGGTTCCCGAGGGAGCCGGCCGGCTCGAGGCGTTCGGGAACGATTCGGGCCATTCCGTTTGATCGCCTCACGCGCTCCCTGGCAGCGCCGGTGCCTTGGCACGCAAAATCCCCGAAACCCAGACATATCCGGCGAAGCATCGGACACTTCCCTAAGTCCAGAAAAGCGTTAGGGGAGAACGACCATGAGCAACAACAGCCAGCAGCACCCCCCGGCACCGGAAGGCTCAGTGCCCCCGGCTCCGGTCTGGGGAGCGCCGCAGGGCGCGCCACAGCCCGTCGCCGGCCCGAACGGACCCCAGAAGAAGATGGGCAAGGGCAAGAAGATCGGCCTGTGGACCGGCGGCGTCGTCGTCGCCCTGGCGCTCTTCGGGTCGATGGGCAACGACCCCAAGACGGCACCCACCGCTGCGACCGACGTGGCCGCGAGCACGACGAGCGAGTCCCCCACGTCTGCTGCACCCACGTCTGCTGCACCCACGACGACCGCAGCGGACCAGGCTGCTGCGGACAAGGCCGCTGCCGACAAGGCTGCTGCGGACAAAGCGGCTGCCGACAAGGCGGCCGCCGACAAGGCCGCCGCCGACAAGGCCGCCGCAGCGAAGGCGGCTGCCGCGAAAGCTGCTGCCGCCAAGGTCGCTGCCGCCAAAGCGGCCGCAGCGAAGGCCGCCGCTGCCAAGGCTGCCGCGGAGAAGGCTGCCAATGCCATGACCGTGTCGCAGGAGCAGGCGGTGAGCAAGGCCGAGTCCTACCTCGAGTTCACCGCGTTCTCGCGCAAGGGCCTGATCAAGCAGCTCCAGTTCGAGCAGTTCTCGAAGGCAGATGCGACGTACGCCGTCGACCACATCTCGGTCAACTGGAATGAGCAGGCGGCGAAGAAGGCCCAGTCCTACCTCGACATGATGGCCTTCTCGCGCGGCAGCCTCATCAACCAGCTCACGTTCGAGGGCTTCACGAACGCCCAGGCGAAGTACGGGGTCAAGTCCGTCGGCCTCTGAGCGATCTGGGTCGCCACGGGTGCCGTGGGCGTGGTCGCTCCGGCACGGGGGACCGCGGGCGGTCTCGGGGCTCAGGCCCCGGGGCCGCCCTCACCCAGCTGCTGGGCGAGGTACTGCTGAAGGCCGATCCGCTCGATCGCGTCGAGCTGGCTCTCGAACCAGTCGGCGTGCTTCTCCTCGTCGCGGACCATCTCCTCGAAGACCGCGGCGCTGCCGTGGTCGCCGAGCTCGTGGCACGCCTTGGCGCCGGCGTTGAACTGCGCCACCGCCGCCTTCTCGCTCTCGAAGGCGAGCTTGAGCATCTCGTGGGCGTCCTCGCCGATGCTGATGGCCCCGAGCTTCTGCACGTTGGGGTGGCCGTCGAAGAGCAGGATGCGGTTGATGAGGTCGTCGGCGTCGCGCATCTCGTCGATGGACAGGTCGTAGAAGACCTTGCCGAGCTTGGTGAACCCCCAGCTGTCGAGCATGCGCGCGTGGAGGAAGTACGTGTTCGTGATTGTCAGCTCGAAGGTCAGGGCGTCGTTGAGCAGCTCGACGACTCGAGGGCTAGCTGGCTGCACCTTCCACCACCTCCAGCGGCGTGGGCATCGGGTCGGACACGAGGTCGCGCGTCGGGTCCGACAGCGACCGGGTGACTGAGGCCTCATGCTCGCACAGGAGCCGCTTGAGGGAGAAGACGCAGGACCCGCAGTCGGTGCCCGCCCCGGTGGTGCGGCACGCCTGCCCCAGGCTGCGCGCGCCGGCGTCCCAGGCGTCGGTGACGTCGCGGTCGGTCACCACGGCGCAGTGGCAGACGATCACGGGTCCTCCGAGCAACGGGCTGGGCAACGGGCTGGGTGACGGGCCGGGTGACGGCCAGGGTCGCGGAGCGACCAGCGGACTAAGGTCAGGCTTACCTAAGCAGACGAACCTGAGAATCCCAAGTCCGTCCCGCCCGTCGGTCCTACGCTCGAATGGTCCACGATGACGATCCGGGGTGGTGACCAGGATGCGCGCACGACGCAAGGGTGCGCTGGCCGCGGCGGCGCTGGTCCTCTTGAGCGCCGGACCGGCCGGTGCCGCGGGCTTCACTCCCGGCGCGCCCGGCGGAGGCGACCCGTACTTCCCCGACGCGGGGAACGGCGGCTACGACGTCTCCCACTACTCGCTGAGGCTCGGTTACGAGCCGGGTACGCGGCAGCTCACCGGCACGGCGGTCATCACGGCGACCGCGACCCAGGACCTCTCGCGTTTCGACCTCGACCTCCGCGGCTTCACGATCTCGGCGCTGCAGGTCAACGACGCTCCTGCCGGTTACGTGCGCTCGGGCGACCAGGAGCTCGTCATCACTCCCCGCCACGGCCTTCGCGCCGGCGTCTCGTTCACGGTCGCCGTCAGCTACTCCGGTGAGCCCCACCCGGTGACCGACCCCGACGGGTCGACGGAGGGCTGGGTGCCGACCGACGACGGCGCGTTCGTCGTCGGGGAGCCGCAGGGCTCGCCCGGCTGGTACCCGGTGAACGACGACCCCCGGGACAAGGCGACCTACGACATCTCGGTGACCGTGCCGCGGGGCCTCACCGTCATGTCCAACGGCGTGCTCGTCTCGAACGTGTCGTCCGGGGAGCGCACGACGTGGGCCTGGCGCGAGAGCGACCCGATGGCGCCCTACCTCGCCACGGCGACCGTGGGGCGATTCGACCTGACGATCTCCCAGGTCGGCACCATCCCCTCCTACGTCGCCATCGACCCGACCCTCCCCTCCGGCAACGTGCTCCGGAAGCTGCCGGAGATCGTGCGGTTCTACGACTCGATCTACGGGCCCTACCCGTTCGATGCCGTGGGCGCCGTCGCGGACGACGCCCCGGAGGTGGGCTACTCCCTCGAGACACAGACGAAACCGGTCTTCGACCGGATGCCCGACGAGACGACGCTCGCCCACGAGCTGTCCCACCAGTGGCTCGGCGACTCGGTCACGCTCGGGCGCTGGCAGGACATCTGGCTCCACGAGGGGTTCGCGACGTGGTCCGAGTGGATCTGGAGCGAGCACGACGGACGCCGGAGTGCTCAGGGCTACTTCGACAACCTCTACAACACGCCCGCCTCGAAGACGTCCTTCTGGACGCCGCCGCCGGCGGACCCTGGGGGTCCGGCCCAGCTCTTCGACGGGACCGTCTACGAACGCGGCGCGATGACGGTGCAGGCTCTGCGCCAGAAGGTCGGTGACGACGCCTTCTTCCGGATCATGCGGACCTGGCTGCAGCAGAACCGGTACGGCACCGTCAGCACCGCCCAGTTCATCGCGCTCGCGGAGCAGATCTCGGGGACGGACCTGACCCGCTTCTTCGACGTCTGGCTCTACCAGCCGCAGAAGCCGACGTCGTGGTGAAGTGCCTCGAGGCCCGGCCGGAGGGCCCGACCGGGCCTCGAGAGACCCCTCGGTTCAGGCGTAGAAGTCCGGCTTGGCGATCATCTCGACCTTGACGACCCCGTCGTCGGTCAGCGCCTTGACGCCGGCGTCGCAGACGCACGCCGCGGCGTAGCCGTCCCACGACGTCGAGCCGGTGTGCTCTCCGGCGGCGACGGCGTTGATCCACTCCTGCACCTCGGTGACGAACGCACCCCAGAAGCGGTCGTTGTGGTCCCGCGTGATGACGTTGCGGTGGCCGGCGGCGTCGCGCACCTCGACGACGTTCTGGTCGGCCAGCGACACGGTGCCCTTCTCGGCGACGGCCTCGCAGCGGATGTCGTAGCCGAACTGGCAGTTGACGAAGATCTCGTCGTCGACGCGGATGCCCGACTCCGTCTCGAGCACGAGCACGAGCGGGTCCTGAAGGTGCTCGAACCGCAGCGACGTCTTCTTCGGCTTGTCGACACGGGCCGACACGAACTCCTCGCCGAGCAGCCAGCGCATCGTGTCGATCTCGTGGATGGCGGTGTCGTTGATCGCCATGTCCCACGTGTAGTGCTCGGGCACGGTCGGGTTGCGGTGCGCGCAGTGCACCATGAGGGTCTCGCCGAGCTCGCCGGAGTCGAGCAGCTCCTTCATCTGGCGGTAGCTGCGGTCGAACCGGCGCATGAACCCCACGGTGACGAGCCGTCGCCCGCCGGCCTGCTCGGCCTCCATGATGCGCAGGGCGGCGTCGGCCGTCGGCGTCAGCGGCTTCTCGCAGAACACCGGCTTGCCCGCGGCGATGGCCGCGAGCACGTCGACCTCGTGGGCCGGGCCGTAGCTGCAGATCATCACGGCGTCGACCTCGTCGGCGGCGATGAGGTCGGCCGACGACGCGTACGCCGTGCCGCCGATGCGGTCGGCGACCTCCTTGGCGCGCACCTCGTCGACGTCGCTGACGGCGACGACGCGGCCGCCGCCGATGACGGTGTGGATGCGGTCGATGTGGGCCTGGCCCATGCCCCCGGGGCCGATCATCCCGATGCGGACGGTCATGTCGTGACTCCTTCGTCAGTGTGAGGGAGAGCCCGCGGGCTCAGAGCAGGCCGAGGCCGATGGAGGCGAGGTACTCGCGGGTCTGGATGGCGTTGGGCAGCGGGTAGGACGGGTCGCAGGGATACATGTCCTGCTCGCACACGACGTAGAGCTCCTTGTCGAGGTCGGCGAGGGCCTCGATGAGCGAGGGCATGTCGGGGGCGCCGGCCGGCGGTCGCACGGAGCAGCCCTTGGCGACGGCGAGGCCGAAGGGCCAGTCCTCGTCGTGGGCCTGCTTGACCAGTCCCTCGTCCATGGCCTTGATGTGGACGTAGGAGATGCGCTCGGGGTACTTGCGGCACAGCTCCATCGGGTCGCCACCGCCGTAGACGATGTGCCCGGTGTCGAGGCAGAAGCCGACGTACTCGGGGTCGGTGGCCTGGAAGATCCGGTCGATGTCGGCCGGGGTCTCGATGTGGCTGTCGCCGTGCGGGTGCAGGACCATCTGGAGGCCGTAGTCCTCCTTCATGATCCGTCCGAGCCGGTCGGCATTGGCGATGTAGGTGTTCCACGCGGCGGTCGACAGCACCCGGTCGTCCGTGTACTCCCACGTCTTCTCGTCGCGGAACATCGGAGGCAGGTGCACGACGTACTCCGCACCGACGGCCGCGTGGGTCTCGGCGATCTCCCGGAAGGTCTTCTCCGTGTCGGCCCAGGCCTCGGGCTTGTGGAGGATGCCCCATCCGGTTCCGGCCACGACCTGGAAGCCCCGCTTGTCCATCTCCTCCTGCAGCCGCTTCGGGTCCTTGGGGAAGTAGCCGAACGGCCCGGTCTCCATGACCGAGAAGCCGGCCTCGGCCATCTCGTCGAGCGCTGTCTCCCAATGGATCTGCTTGTCGTCCTCGGGGAACCAGACGCCCCACTGGTCGGGGCACACGCCGATCGTCAGCTTGCTGTAGCGCTCGTCGGTGTTGCGGGCCCTGGACTCGGCCATGGTGCTTCCTCTCGCTTCCTCGGGCTGCGGCTGCGTCGCCGCGGGTCACCCGGTGGTCTGGGGGTGGGCGACGACTCGCCCGGCTGCGACGGCCCGCGCTGCCGCGGCCGCCTCGTGGTGGAGCCCGGCGTGGCCGATGCGCGGCTCGTCGTATCGCAGCTCGCGACCGTCGTGGGCGCGCAGGGTGAACCCGCCCGGCTGGTAGAAGGGCCCGTCGATCCGGAGCGTCCCAGCGGAGCCGACGACCGTCGCGGTGGTCGGGGTGTCGCCGAGGATCGTCGCGAACAGCGAGGCGAGCCCGCCGGACGCCGACCGTGCCGACACGGCGATCTGTCCCTCGACGCCGTCCGGGCTCAGCGACGCCGGGGCCGGCGTCACGACCTCGGTGACCTCCTCGAGGTCGCCGAGCACCCACCGGGCGAACCACAGCGGGTAGGTCAGCAGGTCGTACCGCGGGCCGCCGAAGAGGTCGGCGCGCATGATGCGGTGGTCCGGCCCGAAGTACTCACCGAGGTCGGCCTGCACCGAGTGGACCGTGCCTAGCGCGCCGCCGTCGAGCAGCTGCCGGACGACGTCGAACTTCGGCAGGTACGCCGACCACAGCGCCTCCATGAGGAACAGCCCCCGCGCGGATGCCAGGGCCTCGAGCTCGGCGACCTCGGCCGCCGACAGGCCCATCGGCTTCTCGACGATGGTCGCCTTGCCCGCCTCGAGCGCGAGCCGTGCGTGCGGCAGGTGCAGGTGGTGCGGTGTCGCGACGTAGACGACGTCGACGTCCGGGTCGGCGACGAGAGCCTCGTAGGAGGCGTACGTCGCCGGACGCTCGATGCCCCGGGCGCCCCCGGCGCCGCCCGCCCGGGCCACGAAGGCGTTGGCGAAGGCGTCAGCACCCTGACGCGTCCGTGACCCGACGGCGAGCACGCGCTGACGCGTGTGCCGGGCCATCGCGTCGCAGAAACGCTGCGCGATCCAGCCCGTCCCGAGGACACCCCACCGCAGCGGCGGGGCGTCCATCGGGTCCGGGGTGCGCGGCGCGGGCAGCGCCGTGGGGAAGGTCATCGGTCCGAGAGTCCCTGCAGCTCAGTCGTTCTGGGGGAAGCCGAGGTTGAGGCCGCCGTGGCTCGGGTCGAGCCAGCGCGAGGTCACGACCTTGCCGCGGGTGAAGAAGTGCACGCCTTCGCTGCCGTGCGCGTGCGTGTCGCCGAAGAGCGAGCTCTTCCAGCCGCCGAAGGAGTAGTACGCCACCGGCACCGGGATCGGCACGTTGACGCCGACCATGCCGACCTCGACCTTGCGCTGGAACTTCCGGGCGGCCCCGCCGTCGTTGGTGAAGATCGCCGTGCCGTTGCCGTACGGGTTGCTGTTGATGAGCTCGAGGCCCTCGTCGTAGGAGTGGACGCGCACGACCGACAGCACCGGGCCGAAGATCTCGTCGTCGTAGACCGACATCCCGGGCCTGACGTTGTCGAAGAGCGTCGGCGCGAGGAAGTACCCCTCACCGTCGGAGTCGAAGTCGCTCTCGCGGCCGTCGACGACGAGCGTCGCGCCGTCGGCCACACCGGAGTCGAGGTAACCGGCGACCTTGTCGCGGTGCTGCTTCGTCACGAGCGGGCCCATGTCGCAGCCGCGCGTGCCGTCGCCGGTGACGAGCTTGCCCATGCGGTCCTTGATCTTGCTGATCAGCTCGTCGGCGATCGGCTCGACGGCCACGAGGGCGCTGATCGCCATGCACCGCTCCCCCGCCGAGCCGAAGCCGGCGTTGACGGCCGCGTCGGCGGCGAGGTCGAGGTCGGCGTCGGGCAGCACGAGCATGTGGTTCTTCGCGCCACCGAGGGCCTGCACGCGCTTGCCGTGCGACGTCCCCGTCTCGTACACGTACTTCGCGATCGGCGTCGAGCCGACGAACGACACCGACTTCACGTCGGGGTGGGTCAGTAGCGCGTCGACGGCCTCCTTGTCGCCGTTGACGACCTGCATGACGCCGTCGGGCAGGCCGGCCTCCTTCCACAGCGCCGCGATCGCCAGCGCGGCCGACGGGTCCTTCTCCGAGGGCTTGAGCACGACGGCGTTGCCGCACGCGATGGCGATCGGGATGAACCACAGCGGCACCATGGCCGGGAAGTTGAACGGCGAGATGACGGCCACGACGCCGACGGCCTGACGGATCGAGTACACGTCGACGTTCGTCGAGGCGTTCTCGCTGAAGCCGCCCTTGAGCAGGTGCGGGATGCCGCAGGCGAACTCCGCCACCTCGAGTCCGCGCGTCACCTCGCCGACGGCGTCGGACAGGACCTTGCCGTGCTCGGCGGTGATGAGGGCCCCGATCTCGTCCTTGCGGGCGTTGAGCAGCTCGCGGAAGGCGAAGAGCACCTGGGCGCGCCTGGCGAGCGACGCGTCGGCCCACTCCTCCCAGGCGGCCTTGGCGCTCTTGACGACGTCGTCGACGAGGGCCGCCGACGCGAGGTCGAGGATGCCGGTCTGCTCACCGGTGGCCGGGTTGAAGACGGGCGACGTGCGCTCGGCGGTGCCGGCCCACGGCCGGCCGTCGATGAGGTGGGTGATGCGGGTCGGGGTGCTCATGGTGCTTGTCCTTCGGTGGAACGGGCTGCGCGGCAGCGGAACTCGGGAAAGAGGGTTCGGCTCAGCGGCCGTAGGGGGAGACGAGGGTGGGCGGGGTGGACCACTTGTCGAGGTAGGAGCGGATCGTGTCGCGCATGTACTCGCTCGACTCGCGGGCGCGGTCCTCCCAGGCAAAGACGCAGGAGGTGACGATGCCGTCGAAGCCGATGCGCTCGAGGCCGCGGAAGAACTCGTCGAAGTCGACCTCGCCCTGGCCGATGTCGAGGTGCTGGTGCACGGTGACCTGCGAACCGGGCGGGTTGACGATGTAGCGCAGCCCGGACGACGCGGTGTGGTCGTAGGCGTCGGCGACGTGGACCATCGTCAGCAGGTCGCCGGCCTTGTCCATGATCCCGTCGCAGTCGTTGCCCTGGTGGAACGTGTGCGGCGCGCAGTAGAGGAACGACACGTTCGGGCTGTTGATCCCCCTGACGATGTCGACGGCGCGCTTGCCGTCCTCCTCCCAGTCGTCCGGGTGCGGCTCGAGGACGAGGCGGATGCCCTCCTTCTCGAACTCGGGCAGCAGCTCCTCCATCGAGCGCCAGAACATCCGCTCGCACGTCGCCGCCTCGCGCGGGTTGCCGTTGAGCTCGGAGTTCATCGTGTCGACGCCGAGGAGCGAGGCGACCTGGATGGCGCGCTTCCAGTAGCGCACCGCCGCCTGCCGGTCCTCCTCGTCGGGACCGGACCAGCGGAACAACGGCAGCACCGACGACACCCCGACCCCGGCCGAGCGAAGCGCCGTGCGGAACGCCGCCACACCGGCGTCGTCGACGCGGGGGTGCTTGAAGAACGGGATGAAGTCGTCGCGCGGCGACAGCTCGATCCACTCGTAGCCCAGATCGGCCACGACAGAGGGCAGCTCGAGCAGCGGCGTCGTGCGGAACATGTACGGGTCGAGGGCGAGCTTCATGACGCGGACTCCGGGGCCGTGGTGGTGGAGGTGGTCGAGACGGGGGTGACGAGCGGGCGCTGGACCGCCTTGTGCTCCTCGTACTCGCGGAAGGCGTGCTGCGTGCTGTCGAGGTCGCTGACCTGCGAGACCGGCACGTCCCACCACGAGTCGCTGTCGGGCGCGTAGACGGTCGGGTCGGTCTCGACGTGGATGACGACGGGTCCTCCGTCGGACGGCCACGCCTTGGCCTCCTTGAGCGCCTGGTGCAGCTCGTCGCGCGAGTGCACCTCGATGACGTGCGCACCGAGCGACCGCGCGTTGGCGGCGAGGTCGACGGGCAGGACGTCGCCGTCGAGGCGGCCCGAGGACGCGTCGCGGTAGCGGTACTTCGTGCCGAAGCGCTGCGAGCCGAGCGACTCCGACAGCGAACCGATCGAGTGGAACCCGTGGTTCTGCACGAGGACGACGACGACCTTGACCCGCTCCTGCACCGCCGTGACGAGCTCGGTCGGCATCATGAGGTACCCGCCGTCACCCACCATCGCGAACACGTCGCGCGACTCGTCGGCGAGGCGGACCCCGATCGACGCCGGCACCTCGTAGCCCATGCAGGAGTAGCCGTACTCGACGTGGTAGGCCTTGCGGTCGCGCACCCGCCACAGCTTGTGGATGTCGCCGGGCATGGAGCCCGCCGCACAGAGCACGACGTCGCGCGGGTCGGTCAGCTCGTTGACGGCGCCGAGCACCTCACCCTGCGTCAGCAGGCCGGCGGCGAGCCGGTCGGTGACCTCGGCGGGCGGGTGGAACGCCGACTCGACCGCCGCGTCCCACGCTCTCCACAGCTCGGCCTGCCGTGAACGGTACGCGTCGTCGACCGACCAGCCCTCGAGCGCGGCCGTCAGGGCGGTCAGCGCCTCGCGGGCGTCGGCCACGACCGCCAGCCCCGAGTGCTTGCCGGCGTCGAACCTCGCGACGTTGATGTTGACGAAGCGGACCCCGCTGTCCTGGAAGGCTGTTCGCGACGCCGTGGTGAAGTCGCTCCACCGCGTGCCGATGCCGATGACGACGTCGGCCTCGGCCGCCAGCGCATTGGCGGCCGTCGTGCCGGTCGAGCCGACCGCGCCCATCTCCTGCGGGTGGCCGTGCGGCAGCGAGCCCTTGCCGGCCTGCGACTCGCCCACGGGGATGCCCGTTGCCTCGCAGAACGCCCGCAGCGCCTCCTCGGCGCCCGAGTAGTGCACGCCTCCACCGGCGACGACGAGCGGCCGCTTCGCCGAGCGGATCACGGCAGCGGCGTCGGCGACGTCGACGGCCTCCGGGAGCGGCCGGGCCACGCGCCACACCCGCGGCGCGAACAGCCCGACGGGCCAGTCGTGCGCCTCGGCCTGGACGTCCTGCGGCAGCGCGATCGTCACGGCGCCCGTCTCGACCGGGTCGGTGAGCACCCGCATGGCGCCGAGCAGCGCCGACGGCAGCTGCTCCGGCCGGCTGACCCGGTCGAAGAAGCGCGACAGCGGGCGGAAGGCGTCGTTGACCGTGACGTCGGCGGCGTAGGGCAGCTCGAGCTCCTGGAGCACCGGCGCGCTGACCCGCGTCGCGAACGTGCCGGACGGCAGGAGCAGCACGGGGATCCGGTTGATCGTGGCGAGCGCCGCGCCCGTCAGCATGTTCGTCGAGCCGGGCCCGACCGACGCCGTGCACGCCCACGTCTGCAGGCGGTCCTTCTGCCGGGCGTAGGCCACCGAGGTGTGCACCATCGCCTGCTCGTTGCGGGCCAACACATAAGGAAGGTGCTCCACAGAACCATGACTGTCGGCCAGCTCGTTCTGCAGCAGGGCCTGGCCGAGCCCGGCGACGTTGCCGTGGCCGAAGATGCCGAAGCAGCCGGCGAAGAGCTTCTGCCGTTCCCCGTCGCGCTCGCTCCACTGGTTCGCGAGGAACCGCACGAGGGCCTGAGCCACCGTGAGGCGCACGGCCCCACCGGCGTCGGGCTGGGCGTCACGCGTCATCGGGTGCCTCCAAGCGGGAGTCGGGGGTCGACCTGCTGGGTCGACCACGTGTCACGGACCCAGCCGTGTGCCGGGTCGTCGCAGATGAGCCAGGCCCGTTCCCGCCCGGGGCCGGCCATGACGTTGAGGTAGTAGAGGTCGTAGCCGGGCGGCGCCATCGCCGGCCCGTGCCAGCCGTGCGGCACGAGCACGACGTCACCGCTGCGCACCTCGGCGAGCACGTCGATCGGTCGCTCGTCGGTGCCGTAGACCCGTTGGTAGCCAACGGGATCCGCGCCGTTCGCACCCCTCTCACCCGGGGCGCCGCCCTCGTGCTGGACCTCGAAGTAGTAGATCTCCTCGAGCTGCGTCTCGACGCCGGGTCGCTCCTCGTCGTGCTTGTGCGGCGGGTAGGAGCTCCAGTTGCCGGCGGGCGTCACCACCTCGCAGGCGATGATCGAGTCGGCGTCGAGGATGCCGGGAGTGCCGAAGTTGCGCACCTCGCGGCTGGCCACCCCGGCGCCGCGCAGCTCGACCGGCACGTCTGCGGCGGCCACGTGGCGGAACGGCGGCGTGTGCCGCTC